>JBEGPS010000089.1:0-30311 GCA_041181325.1 Pseudomonadota bacterium | reverse complement strand
ACGGGAAAGACGTATGCTGGGTAACTTCTGAGGTTAGCCTTGGTATCGCCGCCGACCCGCCAGCGAGCATAATGTAGTCAACTTTGTTGTGAGGCGTGCTTGTAAAAAAGAACTGCAACGCACGCCCCAACTCTTGAACCAATGTCTCGACAAATGGCTTGAGCACTGCGCTCTCGTAATCTTCGGGCAACTCTCCACTGCGCTTTTTACTTTCCGCTTCTTCTTGAGAGAAGCCATATTGCCTAACTATTAGTTGCGTAAGTTGTGCCCCGCCAAAGGCTTGATCTCTGTCATACAAAACTTCATCGTCCCGCATCACTTGCATGCTGGTCGTTAGGGCCCCAATTTCAAACAAAGCAACGATGAGGCCGCTGCCGTTATTCGGTAAATTTTCGATCAGACGACCTGCCGCAAGCCTAGAGGCGTACGACTCAACATCAACAATAACGGGCGACAAGCCTGCAGCTTCAGCCAAGCCTTGTATATCTTGCACTTTCTCTTTACGCGACGCCGCAATCAGCACCTCAACATCGCCAACAGATGTTGCACTAGGGCCAATGACACAAAAATCCAGACTCACCTCGTCCAATGGGAATGGAATATATTGGTTCGCTTCGGTTTCTACTTGCGCCTCAAGTTCTTGATCGTTCATGCCACCGGGCAAAATTATTTTCTTGGTGATCACGGCTGAGGGGGGCAATGCCATGGCTACATTCTTTGTCTTTGCTCCGCTCTTCTTAACCAGTCGCCGAAGCGCTTCAGCAACTTCGTCGAATTTTTCGATATTGCCATCATTAATCCAGCCGCGTTCAAGCGGCTCGATCGCACAGCGTTCGAGCACCAAATTACCGGCCTTGTCACGGCCCAACTCTACAAGTTTTACACTCGAAGAACTGATGTCCAAACCCAACAAAGGCGCGGGTTGACGACTAAAAAGCGACCCCAATGAGATCAAAACGGTCCCCTGAAACTCACCGATAAAGCATCGGTCTTACTTAAGAAATCACTTTAATATTATCAGTAAGCACATTGAGCAGCAAAGGTTTTTTCCTTCGCAAGCCCTAGCAAACGTTGCCAAAAGCAGACGGTACACGCCACGTAACCATGCCAATTGGCTATCGCCGCAACGTGGATAATGATGCCATCAACACCAAACGATGGGGTGCAGTTTACCGAATCTGCTGCATCTTTCTCTTTTAGTTACTCGGCATTTTTATAAAGCGACTCAAATGTCTTCTAAAGAGCCAACCACAGGTCAATCCACCAAGCCCGAAACTGCCCCTAGACACTGGTTGGTGACGACCATAGTGTGGGCAACCGGTGTGGTGTTAGCTTTGGTACTTTCTATTCTTTTGGTGGTCGGCATAGCTTTGGCCGTGGCATTTCCGAACTTACCTGACATTACCGATCTCTCAGACTACCGCCCCAAGTTACCACTGAGAATTTATTCTGCAGAGGGCGATCTCTTGGGGGAGTTCGGCGAGGAGCGCCGTAGCCTGACACCCATTGGCGAAATACCAAAAGTAATGTCGAATGCAGTGTTGGCTATTGAAGATGCTCGCTTCTATAGCCACGGAGGTGTGGATTATTTGGGAGTGATTCGCGCTGGTTTGGCTAACGTTGGTCGTGTCAAGAGCCAAGGCGCCTCAACCATCACGATGCAAGTTGCTCGCAACGTCTACTTGACCTCAGAGAAGACTTTTACTCGCAAAATTTACGAAATATTGTTGACGTTCAAGCTGGAACATTTACTTACAAAAGACCAGATCCTTGAGATCTACATGAATCAAATTTTTCTCGGAAATCGTGCCTACGGTTTTGCTGCGGCGTCTGAAACATACTTTGGAAAGTCTCTAAAAGACATCACCGTCGCGGAAGCCGCTATGCTTGCTGGCCTGCCTAAAGCACCCTCAGCGTACAACCCGATTGCAAATCCCAAGCGGGCCAGATCGCGCCAGCTGCACATCATTGAACGACTGCTGGAGAACGGCTTCATCACTGCACAAGAGGCGGACTCAGCACAGAAACAAGAGTTGAAAATAAAAACAACCCACAGTGGCAAGCAAGTACATGCTGAATACGCGGCTGAAATGGTTCGGCAACTCATGTTTGCGCAATACGGGGAGGAAACCTATACCCGTGGACTCAATATTCAAACGACGTTGCAGTCAGCGGACCAAGATGCAGCTTATCGCGCCCTGCGCCGCGGGATCATGGATTTTGAACGGCGACAGATCTATCGTGGCCCGGAAAAATTTATAGCGCTTCCATCGGGACAGCAAGACACAGAAGACACCGTTGACGATGTGCTGGATGAACACCCAGATAATGGCGATTTGATGTCCGCCGTAGTTCTTGAAGCAGACGTGAAGCACATCAAGGCGCTTCGGCAAAACGGTGAGGTAGTCGACATCACCGGTGAGGGTCTGAAGCCGGCGCAATCTGGGCTATCTGACAAAGCACCACCAAACATCAAAATCAAGCGTGGTGCTGTTATCCGTGTATCTAAGACTCTCAAGGGCATGTGGGAAATTACCCAGCTACCTGAAGTAGACGGTGCTTTCGTCGCACTTGACCCTCGAGACGGCTCAATCAAAGCGCTGGTAGGCGGTTTTGACTTTGCCAAGAACAAATTCAACCACGTCACGCAGGCATGGCGTCAGCCTGGCTCCAGTTTCAAGCCATTTATTTATTCGGCAGCACTGGAAAAAGGCTTTACTCCGGCCACGGTTATTAACGACGCTCCATTATTTTTTGACGCAGGTTCGACTGGGGGGCAGCCTTGGGAACCCAAAAACTACGACGGAACCTTTGAAGGTCCGATGACATTGCGCCGTGGATTAGCAAAGTCAAAAAATATGATTTCGATCCAAATACTTCAGTCCATCGGTGCCCCCTATGCGCAAGACTGGATTACGCGCTTCGGCTTTGAGGCTGAGCGTCACCCGCCATACCTGACTATGGCGCTGGGCGCAGGATCTGTGACACCGATGCAAATGGCTACTGCCTACTCGGTGTTTGCTAACGGCGGCTATCGCGTCAATCCCTGGCTGGTTAGCAAAATCAGTGAACAACGGGGCAAAGTGCTATTGGAAGCAAAAGTGCCTACCGCTGACGAATCTCAGCGTGCCATTGAGCCGCGCAACGCATTCATCATGTCTAGTTTGCTGCAGGAAGTCACTCGCACGGGAACCGCCGCACGTGCACAGGCAACGTTGAAGCGCCCTGATGTCTATGGCAAAACGGGTACAACCAACGACTCTATGGATGCATGGTTTGCTGGCTATCAACCTACCTTAGCGGCCGTTACTTGGATTGGCTACGACACTCCACGAAAGTTGGGCGACAAGGAAACCGGTGGTGGTTTAAGTTTGCCTGTGTGGATCAGCTTCATGGAAACCGCATTAAAAAACGTTCCGATACAGGAGCCTTCTGCACCTGAAGGTGTTCTACATATTGGCGGGGAGTGGTACTACGATGAATATGCGAAAAGCTCGGGCATATCAGGATTAGGCATGGACGCAAAGGCTGAAAACAAGCAAGCTTTGCCCGCGGCAGACGAGAAAAAGAAAATTATCGACTTGTTTAAAAACTGATTACGAGGAAAAGACCAACGCGTCGCCGGCTTGTGCCGATGCGTTGTCTGACAGTGTTGTGAAAAACTCACCCTGACCCTTGGTATCAATCCAAACACCTTGATTGCACCGATAGTGATAACCGCCAGATTTGGCAGCCATCCAAATTTCTTGCAGAGGTTTTTGGAGGTTGATGATGATTTGACTTCGATTCTCGAAGGTCAAAGTGACCATTCCACCCGTGCGTTGATTGTCGATATCAACCTGTGTTTCATCGTTCATACGATCACAATTGCGCTCCACCGCTTGCAACAATGCTTCAGCGCAATTCATAAATTCGACGTCAGTCATTAAACTTCCATATGTTGAAAACAATGCAAATTCTAGTCAGTGTGATTGTCCTTGCTAGCTGTGCGCTAAATATTACGGGCTGCGGACAAACAGGTGCCCTCTACTTGCCCGCAGCGAACACGGCCAACGCTGCAAACGCGACAAGCAGCACAGCAAAGTAATTTCGCCACCATCGATCTTTGGAGATGCTACATATTTAATAGCTATCTACGCCTACTGGACGTGCGCTATCGGCTCTTTTTCTTTAAATACTGCTGAATTCTCCACAGTAGCAAGGCCGCCAACACCAATCCGTAAATTGTGACTTCAGCGAAATTATTTTTGCCCGCGCGCATCCAGAAAAAATGCAACACTGCCAACCCGGCTACTCCATAGACCGCCTTATGAAGCTGCTTCCACCGGCTAGCCCCCATAAAGCGGATCGCGCGGTTGAATGAGGTCAGGGCCATTGGCGTCAGCAACAGAAAAGCGGCAAAACCAACCAAAATAAAAGGCCTTTTTACGATGTCTTTGCCGATATCTGTAACGTCAAAACCCATATCGAACCAGCTGTAAGCCAGCAGGTGCAGCACAACGTAAAAGTAAACAAACAGCCCGACCATTCGTCGTAAACGTGCCAACGAGGGCAAACCAATAATTACACGTAACGGGGTAACGGCCAACGCCAAACACAAGGCGCGCAGCGTCCAGTCGCCGGTTGATCGCACCAATGCCTCTGCGGGATTGGCGCCCAACTGATTAGTGACAGCTGCATAAACCAACCAAACCGCTGGCAAAAGCCCGAACAAGAATAAAAGCGGCTTGGCCCACCGCCCCATGAGCAATGCATTCATCTCTGGACGCCTAGGCTCAGTACAACTTCTTCAAGTCCATGCCCGCATAGAGCTGGCCTACTTGGGCTTCGTAGCCATTAAACATCAAGGTTTTACGCTTTTTAGCGAACAGGCCATCTTCTCCAATACGCCGCTCGCTGGCTTGACTCCAGCGGGGATGATCCACCGAAGGGTTCACGTTGGAATAGAACCCATATTCGTTCGCAGCAGCCTTGTTCCAGGCAGTGCCGGGTTGCTTGTCCGTGAAGCGAATTTTGACAATGCTTTTTCCGCTCTTGAAACCATATTTCCATGGCACCACCAAGCGCACAGGCGCACCACTTTGGTTAGGCAGCACTTCGCCGTACATGCCAAACGTCAACAGTGTGAGTGGATGCATGGCCTCATCCAAACGCAGGCCCTCCACATAGGGCCAATCCAACACGCGTGAGCCCACAAATGGCATGGTCTTGGGGTCTGCCAAGGTCACGAACTCAACGTATTTCGCGCTGCCCAGCGGTTCAACGCGCTTGATGAGATCGGCCAAAGAATACCCAACCCACGGAATCACCATAGACCAACCCTCAACACAACGCAGCCGGTATATGCGCTCTTCCATGGGGCTTAATTTCAAAAGATCTTCCAGATTGAGCTTGCCAGGCTTCTTGACCAAGCCTTCAATCTCTACCGACCAAGGAGAGGTTTTCAAGGTGTGCGCATTGACTGCGGGGTCAGCTTTGTCCGTGCCGAATTCGTAAAAGTTGTTGTAACTACTGGCGTCTTTGTACGGAGTCACCTTCTCCATGGTCATGGCACCATCCAGCTTTGCGGCCTGGAATGCCAATGTAGCCAACTTACCCGGCCGCTGGCCCCACGCACTGGACTGGGCCAATGCTTGTCGGGAGGCCCAACTAGCCATTGCACCGCCTGCAACGCCGGTAGCCAGCATTTTCAGTAGGTCGCGACGACCTTCATACACATTGCGCTGGGTGATTTCACTCGCGACTGTATGGTTGAAATCACGATGGCTGGTTTTGATGAGCATAAAAACGTCCTTGGTTGTGAGTTAGTCGCAGCAATTGGCGCGTTCTTACAGCGGGGCACTACAAAGTGCCGTAGCTATGCAAACCACTCAAAAACATATTGACGCCGATGAATGCGAACGTGGTTACTGCCAACCCTGCAAGGGCCCACCAAGCAGCCACTGTGCCGCGCAGGCCCTTCATGAGCCGCATGTGCAGCCACGCTGCGTAGTTCAGCCAGACTATGAGCGCCCAGGTTTCTTTGGGGTCCCAGCTCCAATAGCCACCCCAGGCTTCTGCTGCCCACAATGCACCCAATACTGTTGCAATCGTAAAAAATGCGAATCCGACGGCAATGGACTTGTACATCACGTCGTCCAATACCTCGAAGTCGGGCAACTTGGCTGCAATCCGCCTGCGTCCAAACAAAATGCTAGCAACAATAAGCGCGGATATTCCAAAATACACAGCCCAGTAATCGCTCATTCCAGCAACCGCAGATTTACGAAACACAATCGGCTCGAAACACAAAACCACACCCAAGAACCACAGCGGGGCTAACTTGAACCACCGGGTTTCCGTAGCCTGCTGTTTGATAAGGTAAGCAAAAGCCACCATTGCAGACAGCGCAAACGTACCGTAGCCAATAAAGTTAGCGGGTACGTGCAGTTTCATCCACCAGCTCTTCAACGCAGGCACCAAAGGTTGGATTTCATGGGCTTGGCGAACCAATGTGTACCAAAGTAAAAAACCCACCGCTGCACTTACAACCAGCATGACAAATGCACCCAGTGCGCGCGTTTTGTACTGGGCTTCAAAATACAAGTAGAAAGCAGCCGTAAGCCAACAAAACAACACGAAGACTTCGTACAAGTTGCTTACCGGAATGTGCCCAATATCAGCGCCTAGCAAGTAACTTTCATACCAACGCACCATGGTGCCAGTCAAAGCCATGGTGATTGCAACCCAAACCAATCGAGATGCAATCAACTCAATCACATCTGCCTTGCCCTTGGCAAGTACACCAATCCAATAAAAAACAGTACTCATGAAAAAGAGCATGCTCATCCACAAAATGGCGGATTGGCTGGACAAGAAGTACTTGAGCCAAAAAACAGACTCAGCACGTTCTAGATTGCCTTGGTATGCAGCAATGCCGCTCAACGAGAGACCCGCAACAACCAACATTAAGTATGCCAACGGCCGCCAAAACCAGCCCAATGCAATGGCGCTGGGTATTGCAGCCAAAAGAATGCCTTTTTCGTAAACGTCCATGAATGCGAAATACTGAAAAAACGCAAAAAGGCCGCCAGCAGCTACTGCGATAGCAAATAGCCAATCTTGAGAATTGCGCTTGGAAAAATAACCTTCATTCAACATTTCGCTTGCGCCAAACACGCCGCCTTGATCTGATAACGGGGAAGTAGTTGCTGTGTTCATATCGTTACTGTTTCAATCCCAAAAGACGCGACTTTAGTTGCTCAAATTCACGGTCACCATCCATTGTTTTTCGGTTAGTCGACATTGCCATGGTGGCCACCGTGGAAATACCACTGTCCGCGTTTACTTGCTGAGTGGGCCCCAACCATATCCATAATCGCCGCTCGCGTACGTACAGCATGGCAAATACCCCCAAAATCAAGAGTGCACAGCCAAGGTAAACCACCAATTTTCCAGGTGCCCGTGCTACTTGAAACACACTTGCCTGAACGTGGGTGAAGTCGGTCAACTGCAGCACCAGGGGAGCCGGATACAGAGGTGCGTCACTCAGTGCTAGTACCGCCTGCGTCATAAACACTTGGCTTTTTTCGTTGGGCGCGAGTGGTGCAAGCCCCGCACGCTGGCGTGCGAGTTGCGCAAGTTCAAAAATGCTACCGTTGAGTATGCGAATAAGCACTTCACCCGCTTTGTTTCGCTCCGCTTCGGGCACATTGGCCTCGATAAAGTCGGCCACCACCTGCAATCCAGCCACAGGCTGCACCGAACCATTGCTAGTTTCTCCAGCAAATAAGGACAAGGCGCGAGAAGCTGAAGCACGCAGTTGGTTGGCCAACTCTGGATTCTTCACATCGACCGCTTTGGCAGCATAGCGCCTAACCGCCGCGTCGCGCAACTCGGAATCTCGCAAGGCATAGCGCAGTCTCAAAAACTCATCCATCGTTCCCTGATCATCTGCTGGAACTCTCAAATATCGAAAGGGCTGGGCAGGTGACTCGCGCATCCCCAGCAAAAATACCGATGTGCCGTCACCCATGTCCACGGGCAACATGTAGTTATTAAATTCACGTGCCTGACCAGCAGCGTCGCGCAATTTGTAACTCACACTAGGACCAACATTGCGGAGTTCTTTTTTTGTGGTGGTCTTGTTGGCCGCACCTAAACTGGCATCGATCGAGGCTCGTAAATCCACTCTGCGAACGTCGGTTGCTGACGTTTTATCTGCTGCAAAGTTTTCAACATTGATGACGCGCAAGCCTGTGTACTCGACAGTCAGAGAGTCAGCATTTGCATCCGCACGGTCCAATTGCGACGATCCACCAATCGTGCCTTGCAAGTCGAATGATGGTCCTTTCGCATGCATGGGCACTGCCTTGAACTTAACGGTAGATCCGCCGTCGTCAAAGCTGGACTGGTAAATTTCAACACCACGGTGACTTACAGGGTGATTTACCTCGACGCGGGCGGGTATTTTTTCGCCCGTCTCCTTGTCATGGATAACGATGTCACTGGCAAATAACTTAGGCATACCTGTGGAGTAATACTCCACAACGAATTTTTTCAACTCCACGGCAAATGGCAATTCTTGCAACATGATTCCGTCTGACTGGCTCAAAATTGCCGTATCAGACTGTGTGCCCTCTGCAACCAAAAGATTCCCGCGAAAAGTTGGGTTGCGTTCACTCAGCCGGTGTTGTGCTGGCACATCTGCGATCATGCCGCCGCCATTGAATGGCGTTTTGCCGTTGAACAGCATTTGGGCACGCACAATCAAGTCGCCATCGAGCAATCCGCCCAAACACACCAAAACGATAGCGCTATGCGCCGCAATGTAGCCAATTTTGTTGGCAGCGCCGGCCTTTGCTGCCACCATCCAACCTTTTCCTTGGGTGGTTTCACGCTCTTGAAGCTTGACCTTCCAGCCTCCACTCACCAAAAGCTTTCCCAATCTTCTAGCTGCAACTTCAGATGACTCTGGCAATTGCGCTTGCGCGCGGTGACCAAAGGCCTGAAGGCTTTGTTCGCGCACATTTTCTTTGAATGACTTCAAATCAACCCATATTTTGGGGGTATTTCGCGCCACGCACAGGGACGTACTTACTACCAAAAAACCAAGAATCAGCATGAACCACCATGCGCTGTAGACGTTGTACAGGCTTACTGCAGCGAACACCTCAGCCCAGAAGGGACCAAACTGGTTGACGTAATTAGTCAGTGGCTCATGTTGCTTCAGCACGGTCCCGATCACGGATGCAATGCATATCACCGTCAACAATGAGATAGAGAAGCGCATGGATGACAGCAACTCCACCGATGCCCGCCATGCGCGGGTACCCGATTTCAGTTCAATGCCTTGCGAAGATACATTCATGACTCAGGTTGCCAATATCAAAAAAAAAGCAGGCCATCATTACGATGAACCTGCTTGGTTAGGTCGATTTAGTCCGTTTTGGTTCCCAAGGAACCGGACAAGCCCAAACTTTAGCGTAAACCCGCTACGTAGTCCGCCACGGCCTTGATTTCGCGGTCATTCAGCTTTGCAGCGACTTGCGTCATTTGTGTGCTGTTTTTGCGCACGCCATCGCGGAAGGCGGTCAACTGGGCAATCGCATAGTCTGCATGTTGGCCTGCCAAGCGTGGGTATTGCGAAGGAATGCCAGCACCATTGGGGCTGTGGCAACCAGCACAAGCAGGTACTTGTCGATCCGCAATGCCGCCGCGGTAGATGCGCTCACCCAGTGCCACTAACTCTTTGTCTTTGGCAAATCCAGGCTTGGCTTTTTTGCTTGTGACCCAGTAGGCGATATTTTTCATGTCTTCATCAGACAATGCCGCAGCAAAGCCTTTCATAACGGCGTTATTGCGCTTGTCAGACTTGAACTCTTGTAGCTGTTTCACCAAATATTCAGGGTGTTGTTGCGAAAGTTTTGGATAAGCGGGCGTACCTGAATTGCCATCCGCACCGTGGCAAGCGGCGCAAACAGCGCCGAAACTTGCCTCGCCTTTGGCTAAATCAGGCTTCGCCGTTTTGGCAGGCGTTGCCGCAGGTTCAGCGGTGTTAGCGACAGCTGAAAAGGACGTAGCCGCGACGGTCGCAGCAAAAAACAAGGAGGTAATCAACTTCATAGTGCGGTCGTGTCTGGTAAGCAAAACTACGCCATTCTACAATGGTGCTTCGGGTTTACCTTTCAACTAAATGACCAACAATACAAACCCACCTCAAAAATCGGGATCTGCAACTACGGCAACTTCCGAAGAAAAATCCCAAGCAACGATTGCATTAGGGTGGCTGCATACCGCCAAATTTCTAACTACGGCACCGCAATTGCATTTCTTGCCTGAGCTAGACGTTCCAGAAATTGCTTTTGTTGGCCGCTCCAACGCCGGTAAATCGACGTGCATCAACACGCTTACCCAGCAAAAGCAGCTGGCTTTTGCGTCAAAAAAGCCAGGCCGCACCCAGCACATCAACCTGTTTTCGCTCGGCAAACAAGGCATCATGGATGCGGTATTGACTGATTTGCCAGGCTACGGTTACGCAGCTGTACCCAAGCAAGACAAAATTCGTTGGCAGCAAGTCATGGCGAACTACCTCGTAAGCCGCAAGAACTTGAAGGGCATCGTGCTGATGTGCGATCCCCGCCATGGAATGACAGAGCTGGACGAAATTTTGCTCGACGTCATTCGCCCGCGCGTGCAAGAGGGACTCAAATTTTTGGTGGTACTAACCAAGGCCGATAAGTTGAACCGAACCGAAGGCGCCAAAGCGCTTTCCATCACTAAATTACAAGCCGGTGGTGGCGACGTAATGCTGTTTTCTGCGCCAAAACGCACCGGCATTGATGACGTTGCCAAACTACTGTGGCGCTGGGCTCACCCGAATACCACGGTCAATACGGAGCAACTATCCCCGGCGGCTGGTCTTTAAATCGCTTGTGCACCCAGTAATACTGGGTGGGCATGGCGTTTATGTAGGTTTGCAAGCGCGCGTTCATCAAGGCCGTGTCGGCGGATTGATCGGCAGTTGGGAAATCCGTCCAGGCCGGCAAGACATCAATGACATAGCCTCCGGCGGTCATTTTGCTGATTACTGGCACGACCTTGGCACGGGTAAGTTTGGCAAACCGCGATAGCGATGGCACCGTAGCCGCAGGCACCCCGTAAAACGGCACAAACACCGATTCGTCAGGCCCGAAGTTCATGTCCGGCAATAGATACAGCGGATTGCCAGCTTTGAGCCCTTGCAATATTGGCTTCACGCCTTCAATCCGGCCAAACAGTTGGCCGTTACCAAAGCGGCGACGGCCACGCAAAATCCAAGCATCCGATATTTTGTTGGCCTGGTCCGTATAAATGGTGCTGAATCGCCGTTGCACCATCAAGGTGAGTGCCGTCCATCCGGCATCTAGACCAACAAAGTGCGGGGCAAATAAAACGGTAGGCTCGTTGCCCTGGAGGGCTTCTAGATCACCCACCAGTTGCAACCGCGAACGGATCACGCGCTCTGAGCCATGCCATAACCAACCCCGGTCCAGCCAGGCTTGGGCAAAATGAATAAAGATGGCTTGGGTCGCACTTTCGATGCGGGCATCCGACCAATCCGGAAAACATAGTTTCAAATTAATGCGCACCACACGCCGTCGACTTCCCACGACAGCATAGAGAAACCACCCTAACCATTTCCCAAGTAAGCGCACCCACGTCAGCGGCAAAACGGCAGTCGCTGCTATCAAACGGAGTGCAATACGCGTCAACATAAAGTGATTATTGGCAAAAATTACGTGGCTGCGCGGGGCGCCTTGTAGCGTGCATAGCCCCACAAATATTGCTGTGGCATTTGGCGAACCAAGGCTTCCATCGCTTGGTTAATTTGCAGTGTGGCCGCGGCAATGTCTGTGGACAGCGCGCAATCAAGCTTTTGTACATGGACAACAAACCCGCGTCCCCAAGAGAGCCGCTCCCCCCAAACCAACATTACGTCAGCCCCGGTTTGTGCGGCAAAGCGTGCAGCAAGCGTCATCGTGTAGGCCTTTCGCTCAAAAAACGGAGCCCAGACACCTTGCCCTTCAGGCGGCACTTGATCGGGCAGCAGCGCAATGCTTCCGCCCGACTTCAATACCTTTAAAAGTTGTCGCACGCCAGCCAGTGTGGCTGGCGCTGTTTGCAGCCCGGGTTTGGCTCTGGATGCGACCACAATGTCGCGCAACCAGCTCTGGCGTGGCGGGCTAAAGAGCACGGTCAGCGGATGTCCGTGGATGCCAAAGTGCTGCGCGTAAGCCTGGCCAGCCATATCGAAACTGCCCAAATGGGGCGTCAACACAATCATTCCGCGCGTCGATGCCAGTGCGGCCTCCATTGCCCCAGCGCCCTTCCACTGAACGGGAATGCCTGTACCCAACCACACTCTGGGCAATTCAGCGACCATTTTTCCGGCCTCGCCTACGGCCAAATGGCGCTTGGCCACGTCGATGCCGGCTTGCGCAGCGTTGTCGTTAAAACGACGTCGGTAAGTCCCCGAAAACACGTACGTAACCCAACCCAGCACCCACCCGACGCCATGTAGCAGCCACAGTGGCATTAGGGAAAGCATTTTGAACAGGCGGAACATGACTGAGATAAAATAAGCGTGTCGCTGAGTTACGGAACTACTTGCAGGGCGACGACCACAAGGGCCATCTGTTAACGGGTTGCCATTGTGCCTTGTCAATATTGACAATTCTGCTAAAGCGTTCGCTGCAAGCTCCAAAGCCCAAGCAACGCGACTTGATGTTTTTTGGAGCAAATAATATGGCGAACGATTTTCTATTTACATCCGAGTCTGTTTCTGAAGGCCACCCCGACAAGGTCGCTGATCAGATTTCTGACGCAATTCTCGACGCAATTTTCAAGCAAGACCCGCGTTCGCGCGTAGCAGCTGAAACGCTGACCAACACCGGCTTGGTGGTGTTGGCCGGTGAAATCACCACCAACGCCCACGTGGACTACATCCAGGTAGCACGCGATACCATCAAACGCATCGGCTACGACAACACCGACTACGGTATCGACTACAAGGGCTGTGCCGTGCTGGTGGCCTATGACAAACAGTCCAACGACATTGCTCAGGGCGTGGACCACGCGTCTGACGACCATCTCAATATTGGCGCTGGCGACCAAGGCCTGATGTTCGGCTACGCCTGCGATGAGACGCCTGAGCTGATGCCCGCGCCCATTTACTATGCCCACCGCTTGATGGAGCGCCAGGCCCAGCTACGCAAAGATGGCCGCTTGCCGTTCCTGCGCCCGGACGCCAAGAGCCAGGTCACCATGCGCTATGTAGATGGCAAGCCCCACAGTATCGACACCGTAGTGTTATCTACTCAGCACAGCCCAGATCAGTCGCAAGACCAACACCACATGAAGGCCAGCTTTACAGAGGCCATCATCGAAGAAATCATCAAGCCCGTGCTGCCTAAAGAGTGGCTGCAAAACACGCGTTACCTGGTCAACCCCACGGGCCGTTTTGTTATCGGCGGGCCCCAAGGCGATTGCGGCTTGACCGGTCGCAAAATTATTGTGGACACCTACGGCGGCGCCTGCCCCCACGGTGGTGGTGCGTTCTCTGGCAAAGACCCGTCCAAGGTGGACCGCTCTGCCGCCTACGCCGCGCGCTATGTGGCCAAAAATGTAGTGGCTGCTGGTCTGGCCAAGCAGTGCCAGGTCCAGGTGGCGTATGCCATTGGCGTGGCCAAGCCCATGAACATCACGGTCTACACTGAGGGCACTGGCGTCATTCCAGATGACAAGTTGTCTGCGCTGGTGGCCGAGCACTTTGACATGCGCCCCAAGGGCATCATCCAGATGCTGGATCTATTGCGCCCCATTTATGAAAAAACCGCTGCCTATGGCCACTTTGGCCGCGAAGAGCCTGAGTTCACTTGGGAGCGCACCGACAAAGCCCAAGCCCTGCGTGCTGCAGCTGGCCTTCAATAGAGATTGGCGATGAAACTCCAAACACAACGCTTCCTGGACCGCTGGATCGGCCAGCTGCTTTGCGGCGTTGTGTCTGCTTGGGTGCGTTTGACCGGACGCTGGGGTGCTCCTATTCAACTGGGCCAGACACCGAAGCATATTCTGGTGATCCTGCTATCTGAGATGGGCAGCATTGTGCTGGCAGGCCCCATGTTTGCCGAATTGCGCCGCAAGTACCCCGGCGTCAACATCCACATCCTGCAACTCAAGAAGAACCAAGAAGTCTCGCGGATGCTGCAGCTCACCCAGCCCGAGAACATGCACAGCCTGGACGACAGCTCTGGCGGTGCACTGCTTGTAGACATTCTCAAAGTCAGCCTAGCCATGCGAAAGCTGGGCTTGGACGCGGTGATTGATTGTGAACTGTTTTCTCGCATCAGCGCCCTGCTGTCCTTTAGCACCGGTGCGCCAGTGCGTGTGGGCTACACGCCACACACACAAGAAGGTTTGTACCGGGGCAGCTTTATCAACCACGCCATTCCGTACAACCCTTACCAGCACATCAGCAAGCAATTTTTGTCGCTGGTGGATGCCTTGGATCGCGCAGGCAGCATGCCCCGCAACAAGGCCGCCGCCATTCGTACACTACCCACTGACACCGAACTATCAGTCCAGTTCACGCCTGAAGAATTGCAGGCCTATCGCGCCAAGGTGCAGGCCGACCACCCCGTCACCGCCAGCCGGCAGTTGGTGCTGATGTACGCCGGTGGCGGCATCCTGCCAGAGCGCGCCTGGCCCGCTGCGCACTATGCGCGTGTGGCACAAGGCCTGTGCGCACAAGGATTTGCTGTGGGTTTGATTGGTTTGAAAGACGACGCGCAACTGGCTAGTGATTTAAAAGCCCAAATTGGCAGCGATGCCTGTCTGGACCTCACCGGCTACACCCGCAGCATCCGCGAGCTGTTGATGTTGTTCCACGCCGCCGAATTGCTGATTACCAATGACGGCGGGCCCGGCCACTTCGCCACCCTTACGCCCATCCAGACCATGGTGTTTTTTGGCCCCGAGACTGGCAAGCTTTACGGCCCATTGGGTTCGCGCAATACCGTGTTGGAGAGTGGCATAGCCTGCTCGCCCTGCCTATCGGCTTACAACCACCGCCTGACTTTTTGCGATGGCGATAACCAGTGCCTCAAGCGCATTGCGCCCGACCCGGTGCTAGACCAGGCCTTAAACTTTTTACGCACCCAGCGCGCTGTATCTGTAAGCGCTGCGCCCACATGAGCGGCCGCTCTGCACTACAGCGCACCGTGCTGTGGGCATTGGCCTGGATAGAACGCTACCGCTACATCAAATTCGGTATTGTGGGTGCCAGCGGCACGGTTGTGAACCTGGTGGTGTTGCACCTGGGCCATGAATACGTGTTCAATGCCGTCGAGGCCTCCTACAACAAGCCCTACCTATCGCTGGCACTGGCCATTGCCGTAGCCACGGTCAACAACTTCACCTGGAACCGGCTATGGACCTGGTCTGACCGGGTGCGCACCTTGGAGGCCGACGTGCAACCCGTGAGCATTCGCCTGCTGGGCATGGAGTTTGGTCAGTACGTGACCGCCTCGGCTTTTGGCAGTGCCTTGCAGTATGTTTTAACCTTGCTGCTATCGGGCAGCATGGATTACCGCATTGCCAATATCGTGGCCATCGCCGCCGCCAGCGTCAGTAATTTTCTGGCGAACGACCGCTGGACGTTTAAACGCGACCGGGAATGATGCCCCCACGCTCCACCGCTGCGCGGGTTGCTACGCCCTACTACCGCAGGGGTTCCTCCCGTAACCTGGGCGTGTTTCACCTTGGGGCGGCCCGGCGGTGAAACGAATGCCATTTCGGCCCCTAACCCGCACCCACATTGCGTGGCTAGCTCTTGTTTTTATAGCGGCTGCCATCTACTTATTTGGCTTGGGTAGCGTCTATGCGCCCACTAACGGCGATGAGATGGTGTACATCCACATTGCCCGCATGACCGCAGAGTCGGGGCACTGGCTGCCACTGCAGTCCGAAATTATGGATACCCGAAACACCAAGCCCCCATTGCTGTTTTGGCAAGCGATTGCTGCGGGCCAGTGGGGACAGCATTGGTCGTTGGTGGTGCTACGCCTGCCCAGTATTGCCTACACTTTTGCCACCGCGGCTCTGGTGGCTTTTTTTACGTTTCGCATTTCCAAAGAGCTGCGTACCGCTTGCCTCGCGGCGGTGCTGTATTTGCTATTTTTCTCCACGTTTCGCTATGGCCGTGTGTACCTCACCTCCGCGCCTGAGACCTTTTGGCTGTCGCTGCCCATGTGGTGGGTGCTGTGGCTGACAATTCGCGGCGCACCTGCACAGACAGCGGCACAGCCCGTCCCTTCAGAAAAGGCATTGAACGGGTGGACTTATACCTTGTACGGTGTCGCTATCGGACTGGGCTGCGCCTACAAATCATTTGCACTCGCGGCACCCACAGCGGCTGCACTGTGGTGTGCCATTTTGCTCAGTGGCCCTGAGCTGTCGTGGCCCACGGTACGGGCAAAGGTATGGCATGCAACGCTGGGCGTGACGTGGAGCACCGTGTTGGCAGTGGGGATTTTTGCCTTGTGGTTTGTGCTGGACCCCGACCCCGCCGCTGTGTGGCAAGAGTTTGTAGTGGCTGAAAACGCGGGCAAGATGTCGGGTCAGCAAGGCTATTGGTATGCCGCCCTGTTTGGGGCCTATCCCATGTGGACGCAGCTATTGGCCTACCCCGAGAATGCCGGACTGCTGTTTTTCCCGGTGCTGGGCTTGGGCTGGTTTTTAATCCGACGCGCATTTAAGAAAAGCAGCTATGCCAACTTGGCCCCGGTTGCCTGGGTGCTGCTGGCCTGGCTGGTGGTATGGCTGGTGGTGTTCACCATTCCCAGTCAGCGCTCGGCGCGCTATGTAATTCCTGCCATGCCCGCGCTGGCCATGGTAATGGCTCTGGTGTGGTACCGGCTGGCCAACCTCTGGTTTTGGATTACCCTGGCTATTACGGTCCCTGCGTTGGTCATGTTGGCGCGCATTGGCTGGGTGATGAATGACATTGGCATCTCCAGTCAGCTGCAACTTGCTATTACTTTAATAGCTGCTTGTGCAGGTCTGGCGGGGGCTGTGGCAGGATTTTTCTTAAAAAATTGGCTCAAAGGGGCTACTTTGGTGGCCTGTTTAGCCGTGTACGCCACCTTCAGCCTGATGGTCGAGCCCTTTAGTGCTGCGCCCGCCAACTACAGCGACACGGTTGTGCAGCAGGTAAGCAGCAAGCGCATTGGTGTGCCCAATGGCTTTACCGGGCAGTTTGAGCGCTTCCACTTCGTGCTGCCGGGCGCAACGCTAACGCCCTATGACGCCGAGGGCCGCAACACGGGGGCCTTTCAACCCGAGTTGCCGCCTGAGCAACGACTGGTGTATTTGCTGGCGCAATTTGACGCAGTGGTGTGGCTGCAAGAAGACCTGGACACGAGCGTACCCAGCTGCAACCCTGGTTGTACCGTCTTAGGTGAGCGACTGCATGTCAAAAGTCGGCACAAATCAGGCGAAATTACCTGGACTAACCTGTGGTACCCGCAAACTTGGCTCTTTGGGCGAGAGTGGCTGGTTGTAAACACGCAGCGTTAGCGCACCAACCGCCACGCCCACACATGCAAGGTGAGCCACAGCCAGGGGTCGAACACCGCATCCCACGCATTGCCTGAGGGCAAATGCAAGACCATAAAAAGAGCGGCCACTGCCGACGCTATTGCCACTGCAACCATAAAAGCCATGCCTGATGTGCCCAACACCAGCCAGGGCAGCAACGCCACCAGCAACAGCACAGCAGGTGCGACGGAGCTAAAGCCCCAAGCGTAGAGCTGCATGCCCGGCAGCAAGGCAAAGGTATCCAACAACAACAGCCAACCTGTGACAATGCCCATAGCGACCAGTGCAACCATTGCAGCGTTAGTATTGGTCAGACCGTGCCGTCTGTGGGTAACCCGCTGCTCAGGTTGGCCCGCCATGCGCAGCAGCGCGGCTCCGCACAGGCCAGCCGTAGTCAAGCTCGGGGCCTGAAACGCCAGCCCCAACCAATAGCTGGGGGAATAAGCGCCTGGCAAATAGAGCCACATTGCCAATGCAACGGCTGCACCCCATGCAACCCATGGCTCCGCCTTGAGTCGGCGCAACAACGTCGCAACCACCCACGCCAATACCAGCGCCCATGCGACATGCATCCACATTTGCTGTGCTGCCAAAGTTGGCAAAAGTGGCGCGTCTGGCGAATTAGCAAAGGCCATCGCGTGAACAAGGGTTGCCCACACACTCTCCATCATGGTTGAGCCCCCCCTGGTTTAACCAAGGGTGCAAACCGCTGCCAGGCCAGACGCTGCCGGTCTACGGTGTAGCTGACCCACAAACTGCCATCCACCCACGCCATGGCGGGGTAAGAAAACTCATCCTCCGGTGCACCCTGTGCCAGCGTTTGCACCACACTCCAAGCCAAGCCGTCTTGGCTACTGCTCAGGTCGAGCCGCGCCCGCCCGCTAATCGTGGGGTTGTGCGCAAGCAAAAACTTTTGGGGCCCCAGTGCCTGCGCTGCAACGGCGGCGTCAGGGTTGTCCAGCGCCAGGTCTGGCAAGTCATGCCAATGGGCCCCACCATCTTGTGTTTGCACCATGCCTACTTTACCGTTGGGACGTTCATCGCGCAGATAAGCCATCCATTGCGACGGCGTTTGGGCCACCAAGGCCGGTTGCAGCGCGTGGATTCGCGACGACATGCGCGCCATCCCTAAAAACTCGCCCTGGGCATCAAATCGCAGGGCCGCTGGAATTTTGTAGCCCAGCTCAAAATGCACCGGCAACACCATACCGCCATCGGTCAAGGGCAGCGGCGCATTGCGCACCAGATAGCTGGTGTTCCACACCCACGACAGGGGCAACACCCGCACCGGCTCAAATTGCAAGTCATTCAAACTACTGCTGGTGCCCGACTGCTGCAAATGCAGAATGCGGCTGGCCGCCCAACCGCCCCAACCGGTGGCCACCACAAACAAGTGAATGCGCCCTTGGGCATCGCGCCAGGCGACAGGATTACCCAAGCGGCGCAGGCCATAACCCAACTGGTCGCCCATGGTGTGCCGGTTCACCACAAAGCGGGGCTCAGCCCACTTTTGGCTGGCCCGATCGAAATACGACATGGCAATTTGTACCTGTGGGCCGCTTTCGCGCTCGCCTGAAAACCAGAACAACGCCAACACAGCCGGATGATCGGGCGGCATAGCCAACAGCGTACTGGCGTGCGCTGCGGCTGTGCCTACGGGCATTGGCACATCGCCTTGCGCGACGCGGTGCAAGGCGCTGACATCCACAGGGCTGGAGGGAATCAATGCCTGAGCCAAGGGCGTCGGCATGGGCCGCTGCGCCAAGCCCACCGCCCATACGGTGACCGCGACCCCGCAAGCCACCGCCAAACGTACTAGCCGCATAAGGGTACTGGAGCGGTTGCGGTGGTAAAAAAGCATGGCGATGATCTTAGTGGCTGCAGACCCTACGTTTGACCCATGCGATGCATAAAAGCGCATGAACTGGGACAATCTGCCCATGAAAACCATTTTGTCTTCCGCACCCTTGGGGTTTCCTTGGCAAACCATTGATCCCTTTTTGTTTTGCGTTCACCACAACGACGCCTATCCGCAAGGCAACGCAGCCTTGGCACCAGACCCTAAGCTGCTAGCCGGGCGCAACATGGGCCAAGACTTTGCCGGCCAAGATGGCTGGAGCATGTACCACGGCAGTACGGTGCCGGGCTTCCCATCGCACCCGCACCGCGGGTTCGAGACCGTTACCATCGTGCGCCGTGGGCTGATTGACCACTCCGATTCGGTGGGTGCCACTGCCCGCTTTGGCGGCGGTGATGTGCAGTGGCTGACCGCGGGCAAGGGCATCGTGCACTGCGAGATGTTTCCGCTGGTCAACGCCACCAGCCCCAACCCCACCGAGCTGTTCCAAATCTGGGTGAACTTACCCGCCAAAAGCAAAATGGCCGAGCCGCACTTCACCATGTTTTGGCACGAGCAAATTCCCCGCATGCAAGCCACCGATGCCCAGGGCAAGCACACCGAAGTGGTGTGCATTGCAGGCCACTTGAATGGCATGCAGGCGCTGCCACCGCCGCCTGACTCGTGGGCCAGCGAAGCGGACAGCGAGCTTGCCATCTACACCATCAAGTTGGCGCCAGGCGCGCAGTGGACGCTACCTGCCGCACGCCACGCCAGCACGCGCAGGCAGCTGTATTTTTTCAAAGGCGCCAGCCTGCAAATCGCCGGGGAAAGCATAGCCTCGTCTACCGTGCTGGAGGTGCAAGCCACCCACGACTGCACGTTGGTGAACGGCGATACCGAGAGCGAGCTGCTGGTGTTGCAAGCCAAACCGATTGGCGAACCGGTGGCGCAGTACGGCCCATTTGTGATGAACACGCAGGCAGAAATTCACCAAGCCTTTGCCGACTACCGCCGCACCGAGTTTGGTGGCTGGCCTTGGGGTGCCAACGACCCTGTGCACCCCCAAGGCAAAGGCCGCTTTGCACGGCATGCCGACGGCACGGTAGAAGAACGGTAAAGAAAACCTATTTTTTGCCGCCCACCAGCGCTGCCATGGCAGCAGCGTCGGTGATGGCTTTCGTGGTGGCTATCTGCTGCAAAGCCTGAACCACCGTGGCCTGGTTGGCTGGGGGCTGATTTTGGCTGACCTTCCATTTGCCAGACATTGAGTCAATGGGTATCTCAATACCCACCACCGCCGACACCATGCGCTCGGTGTATTCGGCAGGCGCATCCTCCACATGCCAAGGATGAGGCAATGGGGACTCTTGCTGCGCTGTGAGTTGCTTCATTTGCTGAAAAATCCAGGCTGCATCGTCCCGCACCTGCAAGGTTCCGCGCGCATGCACCACGGCGTAATTCCAAGTAGGCACTACCTTGCCATGCTCTTGCTTGGTGGCGTACCAACTGGGGCTGATGTAGTGCTGCGGTCCTTGAAACACGGCCAGCACGGGAACACCGAAGTCGGTCTCTTTCCAAATGGGGTTGCTGCGCGCCACATGCCCTACCAGCGATGCAGAGCCATCGGCGTGCAGCCGTAAAAACAGCGGAATGTGATTAGCCTCCAGTCCCTGCGCAGTCAGCGTGACCAAAGTAGCTAACGGATGGGTGTGCACCAAGGCGTGCAACACCTCGGACCGGGTTTCTTCAAAATGGCTAGGCAAGTACATGGTGGCGACTCATTGTGGTGTTGTGGGGTTATTGGCTATTCAAGGTCAAATCTGCATGCGGCTGCCAGTCGGCACTGGGTGCCACAGTTTTAGCCGCACCGACAAATAGCCGGTCAGTGGGCAAGTTGCGCGCGGCCAAATAATCGCGCACTACGACACCACGAGCCAGCGCCAGCGCGCGCATGCTGTCTTCGTTAACACTGATATTGGCCAGCAGCAGTGCCTGCATATCTGCGGAGGGCAAATCTTTGGCCATGCCAACCACATTGCGCGGCTTGGTCATGTCGGCGCGCTTGTAAACCTCTTTCAGCAAGTCTGCAGCTTCGGTGGGGCTAACGGTCACCACGGTGGAGGCATCTTGCCCAGCCACCACCGCACGTCGGCGCTTTTCAGTCAGCAGCAGCGCGGTAAGTCGGTCTTTTTTCAATGCGTCGCGCTCGGCTTCTAGACTGGCGGTGCCCACCACTGTCATTTTTAAAGCGGTGCGCTCGGTCAGTGCTTTGGCAACTTTGTCCAAGCCCTGCTTGGCTTCACTGGTCAAGGTGGCCACGCCTGCGGGAAAGACCACCGCACTGAGTTCATCGCCACCACCAAACGCGCTGGCCAGCAAACTGAAGGGCGAAGTCAGTGCCTTCACAATCAGGTTGGTCAGCACCTTCCAAACGACCGGGCCGATGCTGAACTGCGGGTCGTTAAGCGAGCCACTGATGGGCAAGTTCAAGTCGATAACCCCATTGCGGTCAGCCAACAAGGCGACGGCCAACTTGACCGGCAGGCTATTGGGTGCACCCTCCACTTTCTCGCCAAAGCTCAGCTGGTTGAGCACCAGTTTGTTACTGGCGGTGAGTTGGCCGTCGGGCTTGATGGTGTAGTTCACATCGACACTCAACTTGCCGCGCTCGATACCATACCCGGCGTATTTGATGGCGTAGGGCGATAGCGGCGGAAGCTCCAAATCCCGTACGCGGCCCTGAATGTCCAAGGCCAAAGGCTTGGCCAACGGGTTGAGCTTGCCGGTTATTTCCAGCGATGCGGTGCCCTCAGCACGGCCACGCAGCTCCAGGTCGGCCAGCTGCACCACGCCGTTGCGAGGTTGCGATGAAAATTGACTCAACTTGCCAGTGAGCTGCGTCAGGTCTGCAGAATAGTTGGGCTGAATAAAGCGGTCTGAGAACAGCACACGCCCATTGACCAAACTGACCGGGCCCACCGAAATCAGCGCGCTACTTTCACTGGTATCGCTGGCGGTGGGCGGCGGTGCGGCCCCTGGCTGGCCCGCACTGCGGGCCTGTACCGTGGTTTTCACCACGTCTTGCAAGTTCAACCTGCCCTGCGGGTTGACCACCACGCGGGCATAAAAATCGGTCAGCGCGGCCTCGCGCACCTTCACCCGTGGCGGGGTATTGGGCTGCATGTCCACTTCGATGCCTGGCACATTGAGCGACTTCCAGCGCAGTAACTCTTCGCCCCCTAGCAAGCTGGTGTTGCTGGCTGAGAGAACCGAGTTAGCCTGGAACTCGTCCAGGGCTGCATCACCTTTGAGTTGGACTTGCGCGCCCGCTGCTACTGCGGCATAACGCACGCTGCCTTTCACACTGGCATCAGCACGCAATATGTCGACATTGAGCTGGTCGGCTACGTACGGCACAAACGCGTGAGCGGGTAGGTGCAGCGCCTCTAGGGTGCCTTGTGCGAGCACCGGGTCCCAAGCCACCGTGCCATTGAATTTGAGGGTACCGGGCTCGGTGGAGCCCGCTTTCAGTCGGGCGGATAACACCAACGACACGGGCTTTTTGCCATCCAGCGCCAGGGCCTTGGCCTGCACACCCACACCCGACAGAGCAAACGACACGGGTTTGGCTGGGACCTTGTCGTCGAAGGCGATTGCGCTATCGTCAATCACCAGCTCAGCCACGCTCACGGCCCATGAGGCTGCAGTGGCGGGTTGCGCCACTTGGGTTGACATGGCTGGAACTGAATTTTGGACTTGGGTTGGCACGCGCAGCCAACGCTCAAACATCCAGTGGCCCTGAGCATCACGCTCTAGCGCTGCCGACAGCGACCGCAACGCCACCTTGCCCACGCGCACAGTTTTGGCAGACAAGTCCGCCTCGGCCTGGGTAACTTCCAGGAGCTTGAAGCGCGGCAGGGTGCCTGAAACCGCTGCTGCGTCTTGCAATGTCACGTCAGCAAGTGCCAGCCGCTGCAGATTAAGCAACACGTTGGCGTTCTTCCACTGCACGCTCATCTGCGCATCCAGTTTGCCCGCTAAGCTGGGCACGACATACGGCGCACTGTAGGGCGTAGCCAGGCCCAAAGCTACGTCACTCAAGACCAGCTGCGCAAGGCCAGTGGTATCCGTGCCACTGCCTTTGAAGGTCACCCGGGCCGGCCGGTCTTTGGCATTTGCTCTGGCCTGGGTGGGCACAGTCAGCGCCCCCTCAAAGCTTGTCGGCTTGCCAGCAAAAGGCCACTGCATGTCTTGCGCCTGCAGCTCCACTTGGGCCACGCTGTAGCGTGCGCCAGGCGCAGTGGTGTCATCGGCCCACGTGGCTGTGCCGCCTTGGAGCTCAAACTTATCCAATGCAATCTTCCAGGGTATGGAGGGTTCCGTGGGGCTTGCGTAAGCAGCTATGCTTTTAGTAGCATTCTGCGGCGGTGGTTTGACTCCAAATAGAGGCGACAACACACCGTTTGCACTGCGCGATGCCGCTATGTTTGGTCCAGTGACAGTGACCGACTCCAAGTGAACGACGCGCTCCAACGGGCGCACATCTTTCAACACCGTTTGTACGCGCTCAACTGTCAAAAACTCTTTGCTGACAGCATCCACCAGCTTCAGCTGATCGACCGTGACAGTGCCGCTCAATGCAACCGACACCTTCGGCGACTGAGAAAAACTAAGTTTCAGATCAGTATCGAGGACGGCGCCTTTCAACGTAACGGGCAAGCTTGCGGGCAAATAGGGCAAGTAGGGGGCAATGTCAAGGCGCTGGATACGAATCGCGCTTTCACCGGACCTGGATAGCGCAAAAGGCGTACCCTGGGCCGTGGAGTCAAAGCGGCTGCCATTGAGTTCAAACGCCAACTTTGGCGTTACCAAAATATCGCGCTGCGATTCCAGGTTGCTCAAAAAGGGCAACGCGACATCGAGCTTGCGCAGGGTATGTAGCCGCTCTGCGGTGCCAATGCGGTCTACAAAATCCAGCTCCCCGCCACTGAGCACTACGTTGTGCACAGCAAACTTCAGCGGCATGCTCGGCGGGGCATCGACTGGTGGCTGCAGGCGCTGCAAAATGTCATCGAAATCGTATTTACCTTCGCCCAAATGGGTCACACGTACCTTCGGGCTTTCGATCGTGAGGGCGTCCACCACCGGGGCTAAATGCAACAGCGACTGCAATTCAGCATCCACAACTACACGGGCCACACTGAACTGGCTGCCCCTGCCATCGGCTGTTGCCACGGCAATATCTTTGACTGTGAGCTCTAAAGACCAGGGTTTGAAATCGATAGCACTTAGCGTGAGCTGGCGGCCCAGCGCGGCGCTACCACGGGCCTCAATCTGCCACTTGAGCAGTGCCGGCACAGCCGCCCAGGCCGCGCCCCACACAACAACAAGTGCTGCCAAGGCCCAAAACGCACGACGCATCCAAACTCGCCATTGAGGAAAAATAGCATTCATATAACAACTTAACGAACTGTGGTGCTTTGAGGCGGCATCAGCCCCAAAGCGGCAGCTTTAAAAACAGCTTCGGTGCGCGTAGTGACATTGAGCACGCGAAACGCCGCCGTGATGTGGGTCTTGACCGTGTTTTCGGAAAGCACCAATTCTTTGGCGATGATTTTATTGGTCTTGCCCTGCATCACTTTGAGCAACACGTCAGTTTGGCGTGGACTTAAGTCCAGCGAAGCACCATAACCAGGCGAAGGCAACCCCAGAATTTGCCTGGGCAAATAAATGCCGCCACCCGTGACCACACGCAATGCGCTGAGCAACTCTTCGGGATCAGATGCCTTGGATATAAACCCGGCTGCACCCAGTTGCACCAGATCGCTGACCAAGGCCAAGCGTGTCTCTCCCGAAAGAATTACTACAGGCACGCCCGCGTGCGCCAGCAGTACGCGCTTAAGGCCCTGATTTGCATGGCTGTCAGGCAGCGCATAGTCCAACAAAACCAAGTCGAAAACCGGCTCTAGTGCCACCGCCTGGGCAATCGAATGAACGATGGTGCAGCGCGCCGAGCTATCTAACTCTGCCAATAAAAACTGCAGCCCCCTGGAAAACAAGGCGTGATCGTCAATCAGCAAGATATGCAAAATTTTTTCCTTGAACGATAGGCTTAAGTTCGAGTCGTGGCTAGTGTCACACATTTGCACATGTTTTTGGCATCGCTCTACTCGGCGCCAATTTGGCTGAGAATAGGGCTCAGTAAAACGACAGGAGACTCAGATGGCATGGATCCGTTGGATAGGTGTTCTAGGTTTATCAAGCATTTGCCTAGGCGCGCAGGCACAGCTACTTATAGGCCAAACAGCAGGCATTACGGGGGCCGTGGCCGCCACGATGAACGAGGCCATTCAAGGCGCTCGTTTGTACATTGACCAGGTCAATGCGAAAGGCGGCATTGCGGGTGAAAAAATTGAGCTAATTACCCTGGACGACCAGTTTGATGTCAAGCAGGCCGCAGAAAACGCGCGCGTTCTCATTGAAGAAAAGAAAGTGCTGGCCCTGTTTTTAAACCGCGGCACACCGCATACCGAAGCCATCATGCCGCTGCTGGTCAAATATGACATTGCAC
This sequence comes from Pseudomonadota bacterium, assembly GCA_041181325.1. Classification (GTDB taxonomy): domain Bacteria; phylum Pseudomonadota; class Gammaproteobacteria; order Burkholderiales; family Burkholderiaceae_C; genus Allorhodoferax. The sequence continues at coordinate 4,284 of JBEGPS010000089.1, read as the reverse complement.
TGATTGGCCCCTCCACCGGTGCCATGGTGCTGCACCAGCCGGTTAAACGCCAGATTTTCAATGTGCGCTCAAGCTACCAGCGCGAAGCCAAGCGCGCCGTAGAGCACCTCGCCACCGTTAGCGTCACACGCATTGCCGTTGTGCATGTGGATGACACTTTTGGCCAAGACGCTTTGGCAGGAACCATGGAAGGGCTCAAAGCCACCAACATACAGCCAATGGCTGTTTTGAAATTTGACCGTGCCAAGCCAGACTTCGGCACCCTCATCGCGGAGTTGACCAAACTCAACCCACAGGCCATTGTCTGGATTGGCTCTGGCACCGCGGTCAGCGATGGCATCAAGGCCTTGCGCGCAGCGGGTGGAAACGCGCAAATCATCACCTTGTCCAACAACGCGTCCAGCGGTTTCATCAAAAATCTGGGCACCGCCAGCCGTGGCGTGATGGTGACCCAGGTGCTGCCCTATGAACGCAGTTCTACCCATGCGTTTTTAGTGGAAGCACGTGAACTGGCCAGCAAACAAAAAGGACTTGAACTCTCGCCCGCCATGCTGGAAGGTTTCGTTTCTGCCAAAGTTTTAGTGGAAGCCTTGCGGATTGCATCGCCCAAAGTCACACGCACCAAAATCATTGATGCACTTAACAGCATGCGAAAGTTCGATGTGGGCGGCCTTGAAGTGAGCTACAGCCCCACCGACCACAGCGGCTTGGACTATGTGGATCTGTCCATCATCGGCAATGACGGGCGGTTCAAGCGCTAAGTGCAGCGGTACGCCAGAAGAGATCACCCGGCGCCTGGAGACCGATCATCGAACTACGTCAACTCCGTTACTTCGTCCGCGTAGTGGAACTTGGCTCCATGAGTCGTGCCGCATTGGATTTGAGTTTGGTGCAATCTGGACTCAGTCAACAAATTACCCGCTTGGAAGGTGAGCTGTCCACTCGCCTCTTTCATCGCAGTCCCCAGGGTGTGACGCCTACCGAGGCCGGCGTAGCGTTCTACCGGGAAGCCCAACTCACGTTGCGCCACGCAGATCAGGCCGTCCGCTCGGCGCAGCAAGCACGTTTGTCAGGCTCGGTCACGGTGGGACTAGCGCCCACCACAGCGGCTGTACTGGGTTTGCCGCTGATACAAGCCATGCGCACGCGGTATCCGGATGTGCGCCTGCATATGGTGGAAAGCATGTCTGGCCATTTGGGGGACATGCTCAATGCGCGTCAATTGGATTTGGCAGTGCTATTCGATTCGCGCCGCTACCTGCAAGACGCCATCGACAAACGCCGCTGGCAAGTGCAGCCGTTGCTGGAAGAAGACCTGTACTTCATTCGTGCAAAGCGCCCCCCTGCCGAGCGACTGCCCAACACGCTTCGCATGGCAGCCTTGAAAGATGTTGCGCTTATCTTGCCCACGGGTAACCACGGGCTGCGCAGTGCACTGGATGCCGCTTTTGCCCGGGCCAAAATCGCCCCAAAGGTGGTGATGGAAGTCGACTCTTTATCTATGCTGATGTCCGCAGTGGATGCGGGCATGGGTGCCACCTTGCAGCCTTGGGCGGCGCTAGGCCGCCACGCTGATGCTGCAGAGCGGTTTCAAATTGCACGCATATCCGACAAACAGGCGCAACGCATCAACCTGCTGTGCAGCCTGTCGGAAGACGAGCTGTCGCCCGCAGCACTGGCCGCACGCGTCGTGCTGAAGGACTGCGTCACATCGCTTATAAAAACGCAGGTGTGGGCAGGCACCCGTTTGTCCAGCAGCTGAGTACCCGCTTAAGCCATCACAATGTGTGATACCCCCACCTACGGGGGATGTCTTCACATCGGTCCACCCGGGCCCTACAGTCGGATAATTGCAACTTTTACGGAATCACTTCACCATGGACACAGACGTCCTTGTCATCGGTGGCGGTAACGCCGCCCTGTGCGCCGCCCTGATGGCCCGTGAAGCGGGCGCCAGCGTCATGCTGCTGGAAGCTGCACCCCAAGAATGGCGTGGCGGCAACTCCATGCACACCCGCAACCTGCGCTGTATGCACGATGCACCCCAAGACGTACTGACGGACGCCTATTCAGAAGAAGAATTTTGGCAAGACCTGTTGAAAGTCACTGGCGGACAAACTAACGAGAGGCTGGCGCGTTTGACCATCCGCGAGTCCAGTACCTGCCGCGACTGGATGCGCCGTCACGGTGTGCGTTTTCAGCCCTCTTTGGCTGGCACCCTGCACCTGTCGCGCACCAACGCATTCTTCATGGGTGGCGGCAAAGCCTTGGTCAACGCCTACTACCGCAGCGCACAAGCACTGGGCGTGCAGATCCGCTACAACGCACCAGTGGACCGGATAGATATACAAGGCAACCGATTTGTCGCAGCCCATATTGGCAGCGAGCGAATCACCGCCAAAACCTGCGTATTGGCTGCGGGCGGGTTTGAGTCCAACCGCGAATGGCTGCGCGAGGCGTGGGGGCAAAACGACCGTGGCGAATGGCCTGCAGACAACTTCCTGATTCGTGGCACACGTTTTAACCAAGGCGTATTGCTCAAACAAATGCTGGCTGAAGGTGCAGATGGCATTGGCGACCCAACGCAAGCCCACATGGTAGCGATTGACGCGCGCGCTCCGCTGTATGACGGCGGCATTTGCACCCGCATCGACTGTGTGTCGCTGGGCGTGGTGGTGAATGCGCAGGGTGCGCGTTTTTACGATGAGGGCGAAGACTTCTGGCCCAAGCGCTACGCGATCTGGGGCCGACTGGTGGCGCAACAGCCGGGACAACTGGCGTATTCGGTGATCGATGCCAAAGCCATAGGTCGATTTATGCCGCCCGTGTTTGATGGTGTCAAAGCCAACAGCTTGCCCGAACTGGCCACCCAACTGGGCGTACCACTGGATACCTTTATGCAAACATTGGATGCCTACAACGCGGCCTGCCAGCCTGGTGAGTTTGACCACACGGTGCTGGACAACTGCCGCACCGAAGGCATTACGCCTGCCAAAACCCACTGGGCACGCCGCATTGATACCGCGCCGTTTTACGCCTATGCGGTGCGCCCCGGCGTCACATTCACCTACCTCGGACTCAAGACCGATGAGACTGCCGCTGTGCACTTTGGCGGTGAGCGCAGTCCCAATGTATTCGTGGCGGGCGAGATGATGGCTGGCAACGTGCTGGGCAAGGGCTACACGGCTGGCGTGGGCATGTCCATCGGCACTGCGTTCGGCCGCATCGCCGGCGCCTCTGCTGCAAGGGCAGCCACAGCAACTATGCCCACCCCAATTACAGGAGCCAGCCATGCAACAGCTTGAAGCGCTGACCCGCGAAGCCATTCAATTGGCCGAGGGAGGCCTGGCCCTGACGGCACCCGAGGCCGAAGTGGCGCGCCAAATGAAAATCTGCAACGCCTGCCGCTACTGCGAAGGCTTTTGCGCGGTGTTCCCGGCCATGACGCGACGTTTGGAATTCGGCAAAGCCGATATTCACTTTCTGGCCAACCTGTGCCACAACTGCGGCGCTTGCCTGCACGCCTGCCAGTACGCACCACCCCACGAGTTCGCGGTGAACGTTCCCCAAAGCATGGCCCAGGTGCGGGGGCAAACCTATGCAGACTACGCCTGGCCCGCGCCACTGGGCAAGCTGTATGCGCGCAATGGGCTGACCTTGTCGCTGGCGCTCGCTGCAGGGCTTGCGCTGTTCCTGGCGCTGGCGGCCAACACGCAGGGCGCAGGCAGTGAATCGGGTACGGGCTTTTATGCAGTGTTTCCCCACAACTTGCTGGTCAGCCTGTTTGCCCCGGTTTTCCTGTTTGCCTGTTTGGCATTGGGCATGGGGGTGCGGCGCTTTTGGCGCGACATCACACCCGCAACGTCGGGTGCAGCACTCAACAGCCCCGCTGCCAACGAGGCTGCAAGTGCCGTGCTGAAGTTGAAATACCTGGACGGTGGCCATGGCGATGGTTGCAACAACGCAGATGATGCGTTCACCCATGCACGCCGTCGCGCGCACCACCTTACCTTCTACGGCTTCATGCTGTGCTTTGCTGCCACGTCGCTGGGCACGGTGTACCACTACGCATTGGGCTGGGCAGCGCCTTACGACCTTCCCAGCCTGCCCAAGGTATTAGGTGCTGTGGGTGGCATTGCCTTGCTTTTAGGGTCTGCGGGGCTTTTTAAACTGAACCTGCAACGCGACCCGCGCCAGGGCGACAGCACTCAAAAACCCATGGATCTGGGGTTCATTGCCCTGCTGTTCTTTACCAGCCTCACTGGCATGGCCTTGTGGCTAGGC
>JBEGPS010000088.1:0-5922 GCA_041181325.1 Pseudomonadota bacterium | reverse complement strand
TCGGCCATGGCCGAGTTCACTTCGTCCTGCGCCATCTCCGCCATGTCCGCATCTTCCCCCGCGCCATCGAGCATCTCCTTGCCCGTGGCCAGATCAGCCTCACGCTGCTGGTAGCGCGCCCACCGGCTGGCCACCGCTGACACATCGGTGTGCTCACGTGACAGCTTAAGGAACTGCTCCATGTCCTTCATGATGTCCTCGCGCGAGAGCAAAAACTCCAGTTCCCCCTGACGATCAGCGTAGCGAGATAGTTGTTGGCGAAGAAACGGTTTCATAAAAGTGCAGTTCGGAGAGTGAAGTACGCAACGCCAGTAAGGCCTTGGTCGAAGCGAGTAAACAAAATAGGGCTGTTAAAGCTCCCCTCTCACCCGGCGGGGTGAGAGGGGCTGGGGGAGAGCGGGGGCAACCCCAGCTAACGCTCTTTACGCAAAAAGAAATGCGAAATAGCCGTACTGGCCCGCTCCCGCGCCTGGGCATCCCCCGCATGCAACTCCGCCATAGCCCCATGCAGCATCTTTTGGGTCAGCCCGCGGGACATGGCTTCCAGCACCGCGTCCACGTTGTCGCCCTTGGCCAGTGCCTTGCGAGCGCGGGCCAACTCAGTAGCACGCCACGTATCGGCCTGGGCGTTGAGCTGCTGAATCAGCGGCACCGCGCTGCGCTGGTCTACCCAGTGCAAAAAGCTTTGCACCCCGGCGTCCACAATAGCTTCGGCCTGTGCCACAGCGGCTTGGCGGTTGGCTTGGGCGGTTTGCACCACACCGGCCAGATCGTCCACGGTGTAGAGGTACACGTCTTCCAGCGCTTTGACTTCAGGCTCAATGTCACGTGGCACTGCCAGGTCGACCATGAACATGGGGCGGTGGCGGCGTTTTTTCAGGGCGCGCTCTACCGCACCCAAGCCGATGATGGGCAAGGTGCTGGCGGTGCAGCTGATCACCGCGTCAAACTCGTGCAGGCGCTCAGGCAAGTCGGCAAGGCGCATCACCTCGCCGCCAAACCGGCTGGCCAGCTTTTCGCCGCGCTCTAGCGTGCGGTTGGCAATGGCGATTTTTTTCGGGCTTTTGGCGGCAAAGTGGGTGGCGCACAGCTCAATCATCTCGCCTGCGCCCACAAACAGCACTTTGACCTGGCCCAGGTCTTCAAACAATTGCCCTGACAGGCGCACGGCCGCAGCGGCCATGCTGATGCTGTGCGCGCCAATTTCGGTGGAAGTGCGCACCTCTTTGGCCACGGCAAACGAACGCTGAAACAGCTGCGACAACGTGGTGCCCAATGCCCCGGCCGCATCTGCTGCGCGCACTGCGTCTTTAAGTTGTCCCAAAATTTGGGGCTCGCCCAGCACCATGCTGTCCAGCCCACTGGCCACCCGAAAGGCGTGGCGCGCCACCTGGCTGTCTTCCAGCAGGTAGGCGTGGCTGCGCAGGTCGTTGGCAGACACACCACCGCTTTGGGCCAGCCATTGCAGCGTGCGCTCCAGCTCGGATTCGTCACCCGCGCAGTAGATTTCGGTACGGTTGCAGGTGGACACAATGGCCGCTTCGGGCGGGCGCTCCAAGCTCTGGCGCAGGGCGTTGAGCTGGGGCGCCACCTGGTCCATGGCGAACGCAAACCGACCGCGCAAATCCAGCGGTGCGGTGTTGTGGTTAATGCCTAATGCCCAGACTGCCATATGTTTAGACCACGATTATAAAATCTTGCCCACTATGGGCCCATTTGATTTGTTAAACCACCTGCTGAACCTGGTTGCACCTGCGTTGGTGGTGGGCGTTGTGGTGGCCTACGCCGCCCCCGTTTTCAATAGAAACTGGGCTGTAGCCCGCGTTCAATATGCGCAAGCAGCTATCAATATGGTAGCGGGTATGGTGGCGCTGCTGGCCGGGCTGGTGTTCTTTGGCCGCGATGGCAAGATGGCCAGTTATGGGCTGATGGTGTTGCTGATTGCGTCAGCGCAGTGGTTTTCAGCGCGCGGCTGGAAATAAGTCCACCCGGTCGGTGATGATGCCGTCGGTGCCCAGCGCTATCAGCCGCTGCGCAGCCCATTCGTCGTTGACCGTATAGCTCAGGGTTCTAAAGCCTGCACTTTGGGCCTGCATGACCGAGCTGGCGTCCCACAGCGCGTGGTTGCACACCACGGCCTGGCAGCCCAAGGTCAACGCCGTTTCTACCCAGCCAGTCCACAGCGCGTCCAGCAACAGGCCGCGTGGCAATTCAGGCTGTGCGTTCTGCGCGCCTTGCAATGCAACGGGGCTGAACGAGGTGAGCAGGGGTTTGACGGCCTGCGACTGCCACAGCCGTGCGGCATGGCGTGCCACCACTTCACCGGTTTCGCATTCGGTGCCGGGGGTGGGCTTGATTTCGATGTTCAAAAAGAAGCCGTTGTGGATGCAATACGCCGCCACGGCCTCCAGTGTGGGCAGCGGTTCGCCCGCAAAAGCGCGGCTGTGCCAGCTGCCAGCGTCCAACTGGCTCAGGGTGTGCCAGGGGTGGTTGCCGGCCACCGTGTTGGCATCGTTTGCTACATTTTTAATAGCTGGTTGCGCATAATCCACGAGGGCTAGAGGCCTATTTGATGCATTTGTGGTGCGCTGGAGCGTCGCGTCATGCAGCAAAAACGGCACACCGTCGGCGCTGAGTTTGACATCGCACTCAAACATGCGGTAGCCGTATTGCGCACCCAGCCGAAACGCGGCCAGCGTGTTCTCAGGGGCCAGCTTGCCTGCGCCCCGGTGGGCGACCCAGCGGGGGTAGGGCCAGGCGGGGAGGTCGTGGGGGGTGGAGGTATCAGGCATCTGCTTCTTTGCGCTTGCCGGTGCTGGCATCAAAGTGGTGAATGCGGCCCGGCCGCGGCGTGACATGCAGCGTCGCGCCCAGCGCGGGCACTGCGGCCGATTCTTCGGTGCGAATAATTAACAACTCGTCGGTATCGCTGTGCGCCCATTTGCCGTAAATCAGCCGCTCAGCGCCCAGCATTTCCACGGCCTCGACCTGCAGTGCCCAGCCCGTGGGCGTGATGTCCAGGTGCTCAGGACGGATACCGGTAACCACGCCCGGTTTTGCATCTGGGGCGTCTTTCAGCAAATTCATGGGCGGCGAGCCGATAAAGCTGGCCACAAAGGTGCTGGCAGGGCGGGTGTACACCTCTTCGGGCGTGCCGAACTGCTCCATCACGCCGCCATTCATCACGATCATGCGCTGGGCCAGCGTCATGGCCTCGACCTGGTCGTGGGTGACAAACAGGCTGGTAATGCCCAGTTCGCGATGCAGCTTTTGAATCTCCAGCCGCGTTTGGGCGCGCAGCTTGGCGTCCAGATTGCTCAGCGGTTCGTCAAACAAGAAAACCTGGGGTTGGCGCACAATGGCGCGGCCCATGGCTACGCGCTGGCGCTGGCCACCCGACAGGGCTTTGGGCTTGCGCTCCAGATAAGGGCCGAGTTCCAAAATTTTGGCGGCTTTGTCCACCCGCGCCTTGATTTCCGCCTCGGGCACTTTGGCAATCTTCAGGCCATAGGCCATGTTCTCAAAAACGCTCATGTGCGGGTACAGCGCGTAGTTCTGAAACACCATGGCGATGTCGCGCTCGGACGGTTCCAGGTCATTGACCACACGCCCACCGATGCACACCTGTCCATCGCTGACTTCTTCCAGCCCGGCCACCATGCGCAACAACGTGGATTTGCCGCAGCCGCTGGGGCCGACGATGACGATGAATTCGCCATCGGCAATCTGCGCGCTCACGCCGTGGATCACCTGGTTGGCGGTCTTGCCGCTGCCGTAGCGTTTGATGACGTTTTTAAGTTCGATGGAAGCCATTGTTTTCCCGTTATTTTTCCGTATCCACGAGGCCTTTGACAAACCACTTCTGCATCAGCATCACCACCAGTGCCGGGGGTAGCATGGCCAGCATGGCGGTGGCCATAACGATGTTCCACTCGGTTTGCGCATCGCCACCCGAAATCATTTGTTTGATGCCGATGACCACCGGATACATGTTTTCTTCGGTGGTGACCAGCAGCGGCCACAGGTACTGGTTCCAGCCGTAGATGAACTGAATCACAAACAGCGCCGCCATGCTGGTGGCCGACAGCGGAACCAGTATGTCTTTGAAAAACCGCATGGGCCCTGCGCCATCCACCCGCGCGGCTTCTACTAGTTCATCGGGCACGGTGAGGAAGAACTGGCGGAATAAAAATGTGGCGGTGGCGGAGGCAATTAGCGGGATGGTCAGTCCTGCATAACTGTTGAGCATGCCCAGATCGGCCACTACCTGGTAGGTGGGCCCGATACGCACCTCCACCGGCAACATCAGCGTGACAAAAATCGCCCAGAAAAACGCCATGCGAAACGGAAACCGAAAATACACGATGGCAAACGCCGACAGCAGCGAAATAGCAATCTTGCCCACCGCAATGACCAGCGCGGTCACCAAGCTCACCACCATCATGCGCCCCACCGAGGCGTGCGAGCCGGTGCCTTGCCGGTCGCCGTTGAGCGCGACGGTGTAGTTTTCAATCATGTGGGTGCCGGGTAGCAGCGGCATGGGCACCTGCACCACCGCGTCCACCGTGTGGGTTGATGCAACAAAGGTGATGTAAATCGGAAACGCGATGATCAGCACACCGATGATCAATATGGCGTGCGACAGAAAGTCCAGCCAGGGGCGACGTTCAACCATCAATAGTTCACCTTTTTCTCAACAAAGCGAAATTGCACCACCGTTAGCGCCACCACGATCACCATTAGCACCACCGATTGCGCGGCAGAACCGCCTAGGTCCATGGCCTTGAAGCCGTCAAAGTACACCTTGTAGACCAAAATGGCCGTGTCCTTGCCTGGGCCGCCTTTGGTGGCAGCGTCCACGATGGCGAAGGTGTCAAAGAAGGCGTAAACGATGTTGATGACCAGCAAGAAAAACGTGGTGGGCGACAGCAGCGGGAACTGAATCGTCCAGAACCTGCGCCAGGGCCGCGCGCCGTCCATAGCGGCGGCTTCAATCAGCGATTTGGGTATGGACTGCAGCCCGGCCAAAAAGAACAAAAAGTTATAAGAAATTTGCTTCCACACCGCGGCCATGACGATCAGCGACATGGCGTGGTTGCTGTTGAGCAGCGGGTCCCAGCCCAAGCCCAATTGCCGAATGCCGTACGACACCACCCCAATGCTGGGCGAGAACATAAACAGCCACAGCACGCCCGCCACAGCGGGTGCTACGGCGTAAGGCCAGATCAAAAACGTGCGGTAAATGCCCGAACCACGCACCACGCGGTCCGCAAACACGGCCAAAAGCAATGACAGACTCAATCCCAGTCCGGCCACCAACACCGAAAAAACGGCAGTGGTCTGGAACGAGGCCAGATACGAGGCATCGTTCCACAAGTTGCGAAAGTTCTCCAGCCCCACATAGTCCACCGAGGTGCCAAACGCATCAGACTGCTGCACCGATTGCAGCAGCGCCTGCGCCGCAGGCCAAAAGAAAAACACCGCAATCACCACCACCTGCGGCGCAACCAACACCCAGGGCAGCCATGCGGACTTGAAAACGACTCTTTTTTCTGCTGCCATATTGTGGGTTTATCGCCTGTTCACAAAGCACAAAGCGGCGAACCAAGTCGCCGCTTTGCCAAGGGTGATTCAGAGTTTACTTATTGGCTTTCTCAAAACGCGCCAGTTGCTCGTCGCCACGCGTCACGATAGCGTCCAGTGCTTCTTTGGCGGTTTTTTTGCCAGCCCAGACTTGTTCGAGTTCTTCGTCCTCAATGGCGCGAATCTGCACGTAGTTGCCCAGGCGGATGCCACGCGATTTGTCGGTCACTTTGCGGATCATCTGGTTCACCGCCACGTCGGTACCAGGGTTTTGTTTGTAGAAGCCCGATTTTTCGGTCAGCTCAAACGCGGCGGTAGTGATTGGCAGGTAGCCAGTGC
>JBEGPS010000087.1:0-3649 GCA_041181325.1 Pseudomonadota bacterium | reverse complement strand
ACTTCGTAAGAAGTTCACGAATTTCCATTTCAACGAGATCGGTAAGTTCAGGGTCGGCAATATCGCATTTGTTAAGAAATACAACCATATAAGGAACATTCACTTGGTGAGCCAAAAGAATGTGTTCGCGTGTTTGAGGCATAGGGCCGTCGGTTGCAGCACACACGAGGATAGCGCCGTCCATTTGGGCAGCACCAGTGATCATGTTCTTCACATAGTCGGCGTGTCCGGGGCAGTCAACGTGGGCGTAGTGGCGGTTAGCCGTTTCGTATTCCACGTGGGCGGTGTTGATGGTAATGCCGCGTGCTTTTTCTTCAGGAGCCGCGTCAATTTGATCGTAGGCTTTTGCAGAGCCACCGAACTTGGCTGCCAACACGGTGGTGATGGCGGCTGTCAGTGTAGTCTTGCCGTGGTCAACGTGGCCAATCGTGCCCACGTTCACGTGGGGCTTGGTACGTGTGAATTTTTCTTTTCCCATTATCGAACTCCGAAAAGTAATGCGACTAAACAATAAAAATCACCGCACAACCACCACCACGGCAGCCCTGCGAAACTGGTGCCCTTTGCGGGAATCGGACCCGCGACCTCTCCCTTACCAAGGGAGTGCTCTACCACTGAGCCAAAAGGGCAAAACTTAACAACTTCAGCAATAAATTAACTGTGGAGCGGGGTAGGAGAATCGAACTCCTCGCTTTAGCTTGGAAGGCTAAGGTATTACCACTATACGAACCCCGCGCAATACGGGAACACTAAACAGCCAACACAGTCACAGTCAACACATCACTGGTGGAGAGGGCTGGATTCGAACCAGCGTACTCGTAAGAGGGCAGATTTACAGTCTGCTGCCATTAACCACTCGGCCACCTCTCCTAGGTGAGCCGCAGATTATGCCATTAAGTTTTGGCTATGTCCTGAAATCCTCATTAGATTTCTGGTCTTTTATGTCGAATGTTCACTTAGCCACGAAATTGCCTGAGAAAAATGCGCGCATCCGATAAACGGCGCAGGAGGGCGCAATGCCGAAAGTGGGGATGGGTGATTGGCGGTGAGTACTAAGTGCCTCGAACTGTCTATCAGTGGTCTCTTACTTTGCGCATGAGCACCCCACAACATAAATACTGTGGCCGCACTACCGCTTGAAACCTTGCTGATAATCGCGTCGGTGAGTGTCTCCCAGCCTTGCCCGGCATGACTTGCGGGCAAGCCCTCTTCAACGGTGAGGCAGGTATTGAGCAACAAGGTGCCCTGCTGTGCCCATCGGACTAGGCTCCCCCCAGGTTGCGGCATTTGCGGAATCGGCGCTCCTGTATCTCGCTGAAGCTCTTTGAATATATTGCGCAAGGATGGCGGCATGGCCACACCAGGCGCTACAGAAAAAGCCAGCCCCTCGGCCTGCCCGTGACCGTGGTAAGGGTCCTGGCCCAGAATTACTATCCGCACGGATTGAGGGGCCGTCAACTCCAAGGCGCGCAGTGGCAAGGGCGGGTATATGGTGGCTCCTGCCCGCAACCGCTGCTCCAAAAAAACCAGCAAGCTGCCACCCACAGTGGAGGTCCAAAAGTCTTCAACCAGCGGCTTCCAGCCCGCATCTACAGGCCAGTTAGCAGGGTCAGCAGATGTCAACTTCGCCACGTTTGTTGCCCATAAGTCGGCCTGCTGCAAGGGATGCACAGACTTAGCCGAACAGCTTTTCCAGCGCCTCGCCCGGCTCTGGTGCGCGCATAAACGCCTCACCCACCAGAAACGCATTCACGCCCGCAGCGCCCATACGCAGCACGTCTTCGCGGGTGATGATGCCGCTCTCTGTCACCAGCAACCGGTCAGCAGGCACCCGGGCTTTGAGCGCCAGCGTGGTCTCCAGTGACACTTCAAATGTTTTGAGATTGCGGTTGTTAATACCAATCAGCGGCGTCTTGAGCTGCAGAGCGCGGTCCAGTTCGGCGCCGTCGTGCACTTCCACCAGCACCGCCATATCCAGGCTTCGAGCGATGGCTTCAAACTCCTTCATCTGCGCGTCTGTCAGGCAGGCCGCGATCAGCAGAATGCAATCCGCACCCATGGCACGCGATTCGTAGATTTGGTACGCATCCACCATGAAATCCTTGCGCAGCACAGGCAACTGGCACGAGGCGCGGGCTTGCTTCAAGAAGTCAATTTCACCCTGAAAAAACTGCTGATCGGTCAGCACGGACAGGCACGCAGCGCCGTATTCGGCGTAACTTTGGGCAATGTCGGCGGGGATAAAGTCAGCACGCAACACACCTTTGGAGGGACTGGCTTTCTTGACCTCGGCAATGACTGCAGGCTTGCCAGCGGCGATTTTGGCGCGCAAGGCACCCACAAAGTCGCGGGTCAGCACGCGGGACTCCGCGTCATAGCGCATGGCTTCCAGCGACTTGCGTCTTTTGGCCTCGGTCACCTCTTGGTGCTTGACGGCAACGATTTTGTCCAGAATATCAGTCATGTTGGTTTGGCTCCTGAGAGCCCTTTTTAAGAATATTGACGAACACGCGGTGCGTTGAAGATGCCAATCGCAATCCACACTTCGGGGCTGTTGAGCAGCGCCATTTAGACCGCGCTTAGCGCCTTGGAAGCACTCACCAACGCATCCAGCTTGGCCTTAGCTGCTCCTGATTCAATAGCTACTTGCGCAAGCTGGATGCCAGCTTGCATGCTATTTACCACATTGGCGGCATACAGCGCAGCACCGGCATTCAGCAGCACGATATCTTTGGCAGCGCCACTCTGGTTGTTCAGCACCCCCATCAGCATGGCCTTGGAGTCTTCTGCGGTTTCCACCTTCAGGGCGCGGTTGCTGGCCATGGCCATGCCGAAGTCTTCTGGGTGAATCTCGTACTCCAGCACTTCGCCGTTTTTCAGCTCACCCACCAGCGTGGCGGCACCCAGGCTCACCTCGTCCATGCCGTCGCGGCCGTAGACGACCAGCGCGTGCTCGGCGCCGAGGCGCTGCAGGGCACGCACCTGAATGCCCACCAGATCGGGGTGGAACACCCCCATCAGGATGTTGGGCGCACCCGCCGGGTTGGTCAGCGGGCCCAGCAGGTTGAAGATGCTTTTGATGCCCATCTCCCGGCGCACCGGGGCCACGTTTTTCATGGCGGGGTGGTGGTTGGGCGCGAACATAAAGCCCACGCCGTGCTCGGCAATGCACTGGGCAATGGCCTTGGGCGACAGGTTGATGTTGACGCCCAGCGCTTCCATCACATCGGCGCTGCCGCTCTTGCTGCTGACGCTGCGCCCGCCGTGTTTGCTGACCTTGGCACCCGCCGCCGCCGCCACAAACATAGAACACGTGGAGATATTGAAAGTGTGCGAGCCGTCACCGCCCGTGCCCACAATGTCCACTAGAGCCGAGCGGTCCGCCACCTCGACCTTGGTCGAAAACTCGCGCATGATTTGCGCGGCGGCGGTGATCTCGCCAATGGTCTCTTTCTTGACCCGCAGCCCGGCGGTGATGGCGGCAATCATCACTGGCGACACCTCGCCAGACATGATCTGGCGCATCAAGTGCAGCATTTCGTCGTGAAAAATCTCGCGGTGCTCAATGGTGCGTTGCAGCGCTTCTTGCGGTGTGATTTTGCCGAGTTGGTTGGGCATATGCGGTACTCCTTAACTTACGGGATTGTCG
>JBEGPS010000086.1:0-2625 GCA_041181325.1 Pseudomonadota bacterium | reverse complement strand
ACTCAACCAGCGCCAAATCGAGCACTTCGTTGATCAACTCCAGCAAGTACCATCCAGCCCGCAAAATCTGTTCAATGTTGGCCTGTTGTTGGGGCGTCGGCGCGGGCAAGCCCGACTCCATTAGCTGCGCAAAACCCAATATGGCGTTCAGGGGTGAGCGTAATTCGTGGCTCATGCTGGACAAAAAATCTGACTTGGCCTGGTTCGCGCGCTCGGCCACCGCCCGGGCGGACTCTAGATCGGTATTGCGGTCGCGCAAGACTTGGTTTAAGTGCGTACGCTCGGTCTCTAGGCGACGGCGCGTGCGGTTATCGATGCCAATAAACAAGTAGCCAATCACGGTGTTGTCGGCGTCATATAAGGGGTTCACCGACAAAATCACCGGAACGATGGCACCGCTCTTATGGCAGTAGTTGACCTCGAAAATATCTTCCATGCCGCGCGCGGCCTTGTAGACCAGCGCCTCAAAGGCTGACAGCTCTGGGGCCTGCGAGTCGCCACGCAACTGCTGGGCGCGCAAAGTGAGCTCGTCGGCGCCACAAATACTGGCGGGCGTGGTTTTACCGACCATCTCCTCAGACGTGTAGTCCAACATCATCTCAGACCCCATGTTGAACACCTGTATCAGCCCCTGCGCATCGGTCGAAATGTAAGAAAAGTTAGCGCTGTTAAAAATAGCATGCTGCAGCGCGCTGGATTGGCGCACCACCGCAGCGCTGTCTTGCAGCACGCGCTGGGCGGCGTTTTCGCTAGCCACATTGCGATACACCGCGTCGAGCTGGCGCGCCCGCACCTGCGCACGCGCGGCACAGAAAAACTGGTTCACAAAGTACAACGCAAACAGCACGCCCAGCACAGACATGCTCACGATGCCGCCCAGCATGCGGCGCATGCTGGCGTCAAATTCAGCCATACTTTGCAGTTGTTCTTCGCCTTGAATGCGGTCAAAAGCCTGAAACTCGGCGCGTATGCCATCCATCAGCCCAGAGCCTTCACCGCCGTAGGCCTGACTGGTCATCGCACCGAAAGTCTTGGATTGTCGAAGCACAACGGCTCGGGCCATTTCTGCCAATTTGGCATCCAGCAAGTACGCTGTAGCATTGAGGTGGACGCTTGCCTCAGCCGCTACGGCACGTAAGCGCAAGGCCTTCAATTCGTGTGGCAAATTACCTTTGAGGGCCAGGTAAAGCATGAGTTGCGACTCTTCCCCGGTGAGCACATAGCCGCGCTGACTGATCTCGGCATCCTTCAGGTGGTCCATAAATTCATGCGATGCGGACACCCCTTCATGCGCGTATTTGTTCGCATTAGCGGCGGCTTCGATTTGTCCGTACGACCGGAACGTAAACACCATGCACGTCGCAATGATCGATGAGGCTGCAATGACCCACGCCAGGGCTCTGTATTTGCTTGTCAATGTGTCCTTCCTGAAACTCCCCCGTAGCGTAACTTTGTGCCCCTTGGGCTTTGGTGCGCTAGCGTACACAGCGCTTAGTCTTTTGGCATTTAAGCCTGTGGGCACATGTGCGGCAGGCGTCCGCCAGCGCACAGACTCACAACCCTGCTCCCTTCAAGAATGAAACTCCTCTTTGTATTACTTTTGGAGATATACGTTATGCATTCAAACAAATCCGCTCGTTCAGGCTTGGCCACCCTGGCATTGGTGTCATTGTCGGTATTGGGCTTGGGCGCTTGCGCTGGCATGAGCAAACAAGAAAAAGGTACTGCCACCGGAGCCGTTATTGGCGGGGTGGCGGGCAATGTGCTGTGCGGCGGCGTGTTGTGCACCGGCGCTGGGGCTGCAGTTGGAGGCGTCATTGGCCATGAGGTCAGTAAACCCTAGGGCTTGGGCCCCCTTGCATACTACGATTTCACGCGTGCGTAGCGCTCAAACCCCTGCAGCAGCAGGGGTTTGCTGAAGTAATTGCCTTGGTAGGCATGGCAACCGCAGCTGGCCAAAAAATCACGTTGGGCCACTATCTCCACCCCTTCGGCAATGACGCTCAGGCCTAGGCTTTGGCACAACGTAATGATGGTGCGGGCGATCGAGGCGTCGTTGTTGTCACTCAAAATGTCACGCACAAACGAGCGGTCAATCTTGAGCTGGTCCAACGGCATGCGCTTGAGGTAGGCCAGTGAGGAGTAGCCGGTACCAAAGTCGTCCAGCGAGAAGCCTACGCCCTTGGCTTTGAGCACAAACATTTTCTCAATGACTTCGGTCATGTTGTCCACCAACAGGCTTTCGGTCAGCTCTAGCTTGAGGCGCTGTGGGTTGGCCCCTGAGTTTTTCAGTGCAGTAAGTACCGATTCCACGAAATCAGGACGGCGAAACTGGTGCACACTCACATTCACTGCCAGCGTGAGGTGGGCTTTGTCTGCGTTTTTGGCCCAGATCGCCAGCTGTTTGCACACAGCATCAATGACCCACTGCCCAAGTGGCACTATCAGCCCAGTCTCCTCGGCTAAGCCAATGAATTCAGCGGGATTCATCAGCCCACGCGAAGGATGCCTCCAGCGCAATAGCACCTCTGCCCCGGTAACCCGCACGTCGCCCACTACCTGCGCTTGGAAATAGAGCACGAACTCTTGTTTGGCAATGGCATGGCGCAGTTCGCGCTCGAGCGA
>JBEGPS010000085.1:0-7009 GCA_041181325.1 Pseudomonadota bacterium | reverse complement strand
AACAGGTCGGTCAGCGCCACGCCCACCCGCAGCGGCCCGCCGCCGGGCGCACCGTCGGGGTGGCCGGTGATGCTCATCATGCCGCTCATGGCCTGAATCATCAGGTCGTAGCCCGCGCGCTCGGCATAGGGGCCATCCTGGCCGAAGCCGGTGATGGAGCAGTAAATCAGGCGCGGGTTCAGGGCCTTCAGGCTCTCAAAATCCAGCCCATAGGCCTTGAGCCCGCCGACCTTGAAGTTCTCCACCACGATGTCGGCCTGCGCGGCCATCTGGCGAATCAGTGCCTGGCCTTCGGGTTGGGCGATGTCAATGGTGACCGAGCGCTTATTGCGGTTGCAGGCGGTGAAGTAGGTGGCGTGCTCGGTATCAACGCCGTGTTCGTCCTTGAGGAACGGCGGGCCCCAGTGGCGCGTATCGTCCCCCGCGCCGGGGCGCTCAATCTTGACTACGTCGGCACCCAGGTCGGCCAGCATTTGGGTACACCAGGGGCCAGCCAAAACCCTAGAGAGGTCGAGGACTTTGAGGTGGCCTAGGGCGCTTGGTTTGTCTGTCATTGTCTTCTCAGTTGTATTGGCAAGGTGTTTGTACCCGCCCGCGTCTGGTCGGCAAACGCCGCACAGAGATCGTCCATCGTATCGGGATTGCCGGCGTACTGAGGCATGCTGTGGTCAACGATAGTCCACGGCTGCTTGCTATCCAACCAGATATGCCCGGCGGGTACAAGTTTGCGGGGCTGGTTCAACGTGCCGGGTTTGATACTCAAAACCTGATCTTGGCCCACCACTTTGTGAAACAGGCGTGTGCCGCAGTCAGGGCAAAACTGACATGCCATCTGCTTGCCCGAAGGCATGGTGCGAATCCATTCTTTGACGGTGCCACCGCTGATTTCCACCACAGGCTGCTTGATCCACAGCGCCATCCCAAACGCGCTGCCAGCTTGCCGCTGGCATTCGGTGCAATGGCACGCAAACAGGGTGAGCGCCACCCCGGTAACGCGGTAGTGAATCGCGCCACATTGGCACTGACCTTCAAATACATCCTCAGTCATGGTCGCCCTCGGAAATTTTTTTTACAGGTGAGCAGCGCCCACCCACAGCTCAGCTAAGCACGGATGTTCAGTTCCCAAACGCCGCAATCCCCGTCATTGCCCGACCCAGAATCAACGCATGAATGTCGTGCGTGCCCTCATACGTGTTGACCACTTCCAGATTCACCAAATGCCGCGCCACACCGAACTCGTCGCTGATGCCGTTGCCGCCCATCATGTCGCGCGCCATGCGGGCGATGTCGAGGGACTTGCCGCAGGAATTGCGCTTGAGGATGGAAGTGATCTCCACCGACGCCGTGCCTTCGTCTTTCATGCGACCCAGGCGCAGGCAGCCTTGCAGACCTAGTGCGATTTCGGTTTGCATGTCGGCCAGCTTCTTCTGGATGAGCTGGTTGGCAGCCAGAGGGCGGCCGAACTGTTTGCGGTCCAGCACGTACTGGCGCGCACGCGTCCAGCAGTCTTCAGCCGCACCCAAGGCACCCCAAGCAATGCCGTAACGGGCGCTGTTCAGGCAAGTGAACGGGCCTTTGAGGCCTTGCACCTCGGGGAACGCGTTTTCCTCAGGACAGAACACGCCGTCCATCACGATTTCGCCGGTGATGCTGGCGCGCAAACCCACCTTGCTGTGGATGGCCGGGGCGCGCAAACCGGCCATACCTTTTTCCAGCACAAAGCCACGAATCGGGCCAACCTGGCCAGACTCGGACACTTCTTTGGCCCAGACCACAAACACGTCGGCTATCGGGCTGTTGCTGATCCACATTTTGCTGCCCGACAGCTTGTAGCCCCCGGCCACCTTGTGGGCACGCGTAGCCATGCTGCCGGGGTCGGAGCCGTGGTCCGGCTCGGTCAGGCCAAAGCAGCCAATCCACTCGCCAGTGGCAAGCCGGGGCAGGTATTTTTGGCGTTGGGCCTCGGTGCCAAATTCATAAATGGGCACCATGACCAGGCTGCTTTGCACGCTCATCATGCTGCGGTAGCCGCTGTCCACACGCTCTACTTCGCGGGCGATCAGGCCGTAGGCCACGTAGTTGAGGCCAGGGCCGCCGTATTGCTCGGGGATGGTGGGGCCCAAGAGGCCAAGTTCGCCCATCTCACGGAAGATGGCGGGGTCGGTGGTGCCTTCGCGAAACGCCATGGTCACGCGGGGCAGCAGCTTGTCCTGGCAATACGCGGCGGCAGCGTCTTTGATGGCGCGCTCGTCGTCGGTGAGCTGGCTGTCCAGCAAAAAGGGGTCTTGCCAGTTGAAAGATGCTTTGGCCATGGGGCGGTCTCCAATAGGGGGAAATGTTTGGGAATGGTGTGCATGGTAGCCGCTGCATGGTATCGGTGGCAAACGCAATTTACGCACTCAGTTATGCGTTACTTGAATACTTAAACAGTCCACCAGAATCTAAAATTAAACATCATTTACCACTTTAGCCCCCGCATATATTGCGTAAGCAGCTACTAAATTGATAGTAATTTGACCCCTACTTTGGGACGATGGTGTGTATATTCAGCACACTATGCGCAGAAAAATCCCTTCCCTGCAGGCACTGGCCTGCTTTGACGCCGCCGCCCGCCACCAAAGCTACACCCGCGCCGCCCAAGAGCTGGCGTTGACGCAAAGTGCGGTCTCACGGCAGTTAAGCGCGCTAGAGGCTTATTTGGGCCAGGCCCTGTTTCGCCGCACCCGCCACGGCGTCACGCTGACCGATGCGGGGGCCAACTACGCGCGCCAAATTGCCCCGCGCCTGCAGGCACTGGAGCGTGACACGCTGGACGCCATGACCGGCCAAGGCAGCGGTGGCGCGGTGCACTTGGCGGTGGTGCCCACGTTTGCCACGCGCTGGCTGATTCCGCGCCTGCCGCAATTTGCAGCGCAGCACCCCGACGCACTGGTGCACATGGACACGCGCACGCGGCCTTTTATGTTTGCGGACACCGAGTTCGACGCCGCCATCATGGCGCTCACCCCAGATCAGGCGGCGCAGTGGGCCGGCACACGGGCCACCGTGTTGCTGCCCGAAGTGGTGATTGCCGTTTGTGCGCAAGGACTGCTGGCCACGCTGGGGCCCGACTTGGCGGGCGCGCCGCTGCTGCAGCAAAGCACCCGACCAGAAGCGTGGCGCGCGTGGTTTGAAGCGCAGACACCGGAGCGAGGGCCGGCCGAGTGGCCCGGGGCCAATGCGCTGGCGGGGCCTCGGTTTGAGCAGTTTTCTATGACCGCTGCGGCAGCAGCCAGTGGCTTGGGGATTGCCCTGGTGCCGCGCTTGCTGGTGGAGGCCGAGCTAGCGCGGGGCGACTTGGTGCAGGCCCACCCGTTTGAACTCAGCGGGCAGCGGCATTACTACTGGGTGGAGCCGCAGGGGACTACCGCCAAATTCACCCCCACAGCCAGCAAACCGTCGGTACAGGTGCTAGCGGCGTGGTTGGCCAGTACCTGCGCCGCTACGCTCAAGGCTGTTTAACAATCACCGGCTGCACCAGAAACACCTGCTCGGTGCTGGTATCTACGGTCACTTTGACCCAATGCAGGCTGGGGCTGCCAAAGGTTTGCAAGCGGGTCAGGTTGGGCAGCAGCTTGGTGGGGCTGTACAGCGGCTTGTCCAATTTGAAGAAGTGCGTGTCGCCGTGCACCAGCAGCACCTGGCCGTTAAAGCCTTCGGTTTGCTTAACCACGGCAGCCATGAAGTTGCGGTAGCCGCTGAACTGGGGCTGCAGGCTTTCGTCCACCTCTTCGGTTTCGGGCAAGTCAAAGCCGGGGTCGGCCTGGAACACCAGCACGATGCCCTTGGCGCTTTGGTCTTTGGCCGCTTGGAAGGATTGCTCCAGCCACGCCACGTTGGCGGCATCGCGCTCCAGGTATTCGGCGTTCGAGGCGTCACATTGGGCAGGAGTGCGGGCGCTCTTGTTGGTGCACTCTTTGGCGCTCATGACCACGTTGTTGTAGCTGCCCGGCACGTTCAGGCCCACGAACACCACGCCACCGCGCACAAAGCGCACGTTCTCGATGTACTTGTCGCCCAAGGCCTTGCCTTGGTGTTCCATCGGCATGGTGGTTTGACCCAGGCTGTTGCGCGTGGGGAACATCACCTTGCGCACATGCGCCAGGCGCTCCAGGCCGTCATAGCCGCCATTGTTGCTGCGGTGGCAGTCGGTCCACTCGTTGTCGCCGGGGTATGTAGACCACGGGCTTTTTCATGCTGCCGAACATGCTCAACGCATCGGTGTAGATGTCGTCCGTGCATTGGGAACTGCCGTCTTTGATGTCGCCGTCGTACAGCGAAAACTCGATGTCTGCGCGGTTGATGCTGGCCAGCACGGCCGGCAGCTTGGGGTCGTCCCCGGCTTTTTTGTAGGGCATATCACCCCACAAGCCAAACGAATAGGTGGCGCCTGCGGGTGCAGCGGTGGTGGCGCAGCCTGCCAACGTGGCGGCTGCAACCAGCGCGGTGATAAGAGCGCAAGCGCGGGTGGCAATGGGGGCAGTGAAGTGGGCCGTGGAGCGGGCTGGTGTGTGACAACAATGCTGCCAGCGTAGCGGGCGGCTGTGACAATGGCGTGACGTATGGCCACCCCCACACTAGCCCCGAACTCATCTCCACCGCCCCCCAAACGCGCCGTGTGCGCAATGTGTTTGCGCGCCAAGTCCACCTGCATTTGCGCGCTCGCTGTGCCCACGCCGCACACCACCGATGTGTTGATACTGCAGCACCCCATGGAAGTGCACCACGCTAAAAACACCGCGCGGCTGCTGCACCTGAGCTTGCCCGGCAGCCGCATGGTGGTGGGCGAGGCGTTTGATGATGCGCAATTGCAGGCGCTGGCACCACCCGGCAACACTGCCGTGCTGCTGTACCCACCCCAGCATGACGATCACAAATGCACAACGCCGCCCTGCGTTCCTGCACCCACTATCACGCTGATCGTGCTGGACGCCACCTGGCGCAAAAGCCGCAAGATGCTGCACACCAGCCCTGCCTTGCAACGCCTGCCGCGTTTGGCGCTGCACGACCTGCCGCCGTCTGCCTACGCCATTCGCAAGGCGCATGCACCGGGGCAGCTGTCAACGCTGGAGGCCACCTGCGCGGCGCTGGCGCAGTTGGAGGGCGATGGCCATGGCGATAGCGCCAAGTTTGCGCCGTTGCTGGCGGCGTTTACCGTGTTTGTAGGTCTGCGTGCCGCAGAGGTGGCGGCGGCACGCTTACAGGCTAAAAATTAGATAAAACAGGCTTTCAGCCCCCGTGCAGCATGCGTAAGCAGCTATTTATTTTGTAGCAAATAGTTGGGCCAACCACGCGCCACCACTGACCAAAATGATGCCCATCAGCACCGGAATGGCACCGAGCAAAAAGCTGGCCTCAATCGGCTCGTTCAACAACAACGCGCCAAACACAATGCCAAACAGCGGCGTTAAAAACGAGAACACGCCCAGACGCGATGCCAGGTACTTGCGCAGCAGCCAGAACCACACCAAAAAGCTGGCAAACGACACCACCACCACATGAAACGCCAGGCTGGCCACCACCTGGGGTGTGAGGTTGACGTGGGTTTGCCCGGTGACAGCGGCACCGGCCAGCAACAACACAAAAGCGCCAATCAGTTGGTAGAGCAAAGTTTGGGTAGCGGGTGCTTTGGCCAGCGTCGAGCAGCGCACCACCACCGTGGTAGCACCCCAGGCCACACCGCCCAGCAGGCCCAAAAAGTCGCCCCACAGGACGTTAGACGCACTGGCTGCAGTTGCCGCTGTGGGGTTGCGCCCCAAAAATGCATACGCCAGCCCCCCAAACGCCAGCGCAATGCCCGCCCACTGCGGCACGCCCAAGCGCTCTGCGGGCAGCTTCCAGTGCAAACCCAGCGCCGCAAAAATGGGTGCGGTGTACAAAAACACCACCATGTGTGAGGCGTTGGTATGGCGCAAGCCCTCGGCCACCAGCAAAAACTCCAGCCCAAACAACAGGCCCACCAGAATGCCCGGCTGCCATGTGCCGTCCCTAACACGCATGCGCTCGCCGCGCCACAGCATGACCAACGCCACCAAGAGTGCGGCACCGCCTGAGCGCAGACCAATCTGCATCACCGGCGCGATGTCGGCGGCTGTGGCCTTGAGCACAATTTGCTGCAGGCTCCACACCATGCACAGCACCACCATCCATGCGATGGCTTGGCCATCCAGCGCTTTGCGCGAATCCATGCAGACGTCCTGTTGAGGTTTAGGGGCTCCGATTATTGCCGGGTGTGGCGGAACAGGTCTTTGGGGTCGTCCGACTCGGGCACCAGAGGCACATCGACACCGATGCCCAGCTTCAAGGCCTGGTCGTGCACAAAGCGCAGGGTGGAATAGTCCTCCAGCGCAAAGCCCACCGAGTCAAACACCGTGACTTGGCTGTCGCTTTGGCGGCCTTCTTCGGTACCTGCCAACACCTTCCACAGATCCACCACGGGAAAGTCGGCAGGCAGTTGCTGAATGTCACCTTCCACCCGGGTTTGGGGTTCGTACTCCACAAACACGCGCGCGCCGCGCAGCACATCGGCGTGCAGCTCGGTTTTGCCGGGGCAGTCGCCACCCACGCTATTGATGTGCATGCCGGGCTTAATCATGTCGGGCGTGATGATGGTGGCATAGGCCTTGTCGGCCGTCACCGTGGTCACGATGTCAGCGCCCGCCACGGCCTGCGCCGTCGAGTTGCAACGGATGATGCGCAGGTCGGGGTAGGCGGCCAGGTTACGCACCAGCTTGTCGGTGGCGTGGCTATCAATATCAAACACCGCTATCTCGTTCATGCCCAGCAGCTGGTGAAACGCCACCGCCTGAAACTCGCTTTGCGCGCCGTTGCCGATCAGCGCCATGCGCTTGGGGTTGGGCCGGGCCAGCGCGCGCGCAGCCATCAAGGACGTGGCGCAGGTGCGCAGCGCAGTGGCCAGCGTTAGCTCGGACAGCAGCACGGGGTAGCCGGTGTCCACATCGGCCAGCAC
>JBEGPS010000084.1:0-12724 GCA_041181325.1 Pseudomonadota bacterium | reverse complement strand
GTCCAGCGCGTACAGCTCTACCGTGCGCTGGGCAAGGCGTTTTTCTACCCGGACGTATTCCAGATACCGCTCTATGAGCTGCTGCGCGTCGGCGTGGCCCATGGCGGAATTAGTGCCGTTGGTTTATTGAAGGCGGCCCAGCGCCGCGCTGGCCAGTTCGCCAATGCGGGCCAAAAAGTCGGTGCCCATACCGCTGCTAAAGCGCTGCGCGTCGCCAGACGCCAGCACCAACATGCCGAATGCGGGGCTGAGTACGCCGCCCGCGTTGTTGCGCAGGGGAATTAGCGCCAGCGAGGTAACGGCTGCCGGGTCTGTCAGCCAGCCAGCGGCTTCAAAGCCGGTGTTCAGGCCGCAAAAGGGCTCCATCAGGCTGGAGGCGAACACCTGCGCGTCGTCGCTCACGCCGGTGGCAAACGCCTGGCCCACGTGTTCGGCGGCTACGCCCCACACGCGCAAGCCCACTTGGGGCACGGCAAATTGGCTCTTGATGTCGTGGGTGATTTTTTCGGGCAGGGTCTGCACGTCGGTGGTGAGCAGCAGCTCGCGTGCCCAGCGCAAAATTTTGTCGGACAGCAGCACGTTGTCGTTGCCGTGGCGAATCATTTCCATGATGCGTTGCTCCAGCAGCTTGATTTTTTCGCGCAGCATTTCAGCCTGGCGCTCTTGCAGGCTCACGGTGCGGTGGCTGTGGGGGCTGGTGAACTGCACCGTGGCCAGCAGTTCGGCGTGGCGCTGAAAGAAGTCGGGCGTATTGGCCAGGAAGTGGGCAATGTCGTCTTCGGTGATCGGGTTGCTCAGGGGCTGGTTCAGGGGGGATGTCATGGTGGAGTTCAGGTATGGGGTACAGGCAATGAATTAGAGCGAATCGGGCAAGTCAATCTCGCCACGGAATACGGTGGTGGCGGGGCCAGTCATCAGCACTGGGGCCAAAACGCCCGGTGCGGTTTCGCCCGCCCAGGCAATGGTCAGCACGCCGCCGTGGGTGTGCACTTCCACGCTGGCGTCCAGCAGGCCCAAACGGATGCCGGCCACCACAGCCGCACAGGCACCGGTGCCGCAAGCCAGGGTTTCACCCACGCCGCGCTCGTATACGCGCAGGCGTACATGGCTGCGGTCTACCACCTGCAAAAAGCCCACGTTCACGCCCTGCACAAAGCGCGGGCTGCGTTGTATGGCGGGGCCCAGGGTGGCTACTGGGGCAGTGTCAATATCGTCCACCAAAATCACGGCGTGGGGGTTGCCCATAGACACAGGGGCGAGCAACACCAACGCTATCAAATCAGTAGCTGCTTGCGCATATCCCACGGGGGCTACAGGCCAATTACCCCATGAATTCATGGGTGCAAACGACAATCCTGACGTATCAAACGGCACCTCAGCCGGGGTGAGCACCGGCGCACCCATGTCCACGGTTACGCGGCCATCGGCGGTCAGGCTCGGGGCAATCACGCCCTTCATGGTTTTGACACGGATGGTGTCTTTGGTGGTCAGCCCTTGGTCATGCACAAAGCGGGCAAAGCAGCGCGACCCGTTGCCGCACTGCTCCACCTCGTTGCCATCGGCGTTGTGGATGATGTATTCGAAGTCGATGCCCTCGCCCGGCGATGGGCGCACCGTCAAAATCTGGTCGGCCCCCACGCCAAAGTGGCGGTCACCCAGAAAGCGGTAGTGCGCGGCGGTCAGCCCCAGGCGGCCACGGGTTTCGTCCAGCACGACAAAGTCGTTACCGGCTCCTTGCATTTTGGTGAATGGGATGCGCATGCCGCAATTATCGCCGCGCACTTGGTCGGGCGCGGTTGCACTTACAACTGGGCATCAACCAGAATGCCGGACTTCATTTGGCCCGCCATAAAGCGCATGACCTCAACTTCATAGCCCTTGAAGCCGTGCTGGGTCTGCGCCTGACAGGCATTGCCCGTAAAACCGCTGCCGCCGGTCACGGTGACCAGGGACAGTTTGTATTGCGAAGCAATGGCCTGTGCACCGCTGTAGGTCGTGAGCGAACAGGGGTCATCGCGGTGGTGAACGAATGCCTGAGGGATGGCAGCCTTGGAGTAGTCGAACTGGTGCAGCTCGCGGTACGAGTTACGCGCCAACGGTTCGGTAATGCTGGCGGTGTGCAAGGCGCCCGCGTATACCGACCCGCCATACATTGCCATGAATGACGATGAAATCGTGCCCAAGCTGGTACCGACCAGCCAAACTTTTTGAATGGTGGGTTGCATGGCGCGTACCTTGTCGATCAGCAACTGCACATGCTTTTGCCGCTCCGCTGAGGCCTGATAGGTGCTGCTGCACGTATCGCCGCTGTCGGAGAGGCAGTCCACCACCAGCGTGGCGATGGTGTCATCTGCCAAATGACGCCGGGATCGGATCAAAAAATTGCCGGTCAATTTGGATTCCACCATCACACCGTCCTTCACCACTGCGCGCACTACGGAGGGGCTACCGGGCAACAAAACCGCTAGGATAGTCGGCGCGGTCACGCCCTTGCGCAGGGACAAAACGCCGTCCTGGGTCACACCGTCACGAACCGGCACGGACACCAGCGCCTCCGTCAGCCCTTCAGCGTGCGCCGGCACTTTCTGGCCGAAAGCTGGCAGCGCAGCGATGAGCAGCGCGCCGCAGCCAAGAAGACGTTTGCGCGCAAGGTTTGCAAAACGGGCCATTGATCGACTCCTGAGTAAGCAGCCGGGGTTTTCGCTGCACAATGCCCGCATGCCCCGCCTGAACCAAATACTACAGCCCACCGTGGGCCCCCTGCCCGCGCATGCCGAATGGCAAACCGACCGGCCTGTGCCGCTGCTCAAGAACATTCAACGACTAACCGCACCCAACCCCGGAGTGATGACCGGCCCCGGCACCAACAGCTACTTGGTGGGCGATGCCAGCACGGGGTTCACCGTCATTGACCCCGGCCCGGCGGATACCGACCACCTCCAACGCCTGTGGCAAGCCGCCGCCCACCCGGACGGCAGCGGCGGCGGCAACATTCTGCGCATTGTGTGCACCCATTCGCACCCGGACCATTCGCCGGGGGCCGCACCACTGCAGGCACTGTGCAGCCATGCGCCACCCATCCTCGGGCTGCCATCGGCTCCCACAGCGCGTGCCGCCAGCGAATTCACGCCCGACAGAGTGCTATTAAATAGTGAGCTGCTTACGCATAGCCCACGAGGGCTAGAGGCCAGCCACACGCTGCAAGTGATTTACACCCCCGGCCACGCAGCCAACCATGTCTGCCTGCTGCTGCTGGAAGACGGCGTGCTGTTCAGTGGCGACCACATTCTGAACGGCAGCACCACGGTGATTGACCCGCCCGATGGCAATATGGCCGACTACCTGCATTCGCTGGACCTGCTAGCTACCGCCTGCACCGAGCACAATGCCCAGTTCATCCTGCCCGCCCACGGCCATGTAATGACCGACGCCCTGGGCGCCATCGCCCAACTCACCGCCCACCGACTCAAACGCGAGGCCAAAATTGCCGCCGTCATGCAGGCCAACCCCTACGGCGCGCTAGACGACTGGCTGCCCCTGGCCTACGACGATGTGGACGCCCGCATTTGGCCTGTGGCCAAGCGCTCTCTACTGGCCCATGTAGAACGCATCCACGCCCTGCAAAGTGCGAAAGGCACACTATGAACCGCGACAACAACCGACCCAACAACCGTCAAGATAACCGCCCCGATGGCCGCCCACCACAGCGCAACGCAGCACCGCGCCCAGGCCCAAGGGCTAGCGCGCGCACTGCAGAACCCGAAGGAGAACGTCTGTCCAAACACGTCATGCAGCTGAAAAATTGCTCGCGCCGCGAGGCCGAGCTCTACATCGAAGGCGGCTGGGTACTGGTCAACGGCGTGGTGGTGGAAGAACCCGCATTTCGCATCACCCGGCAAACCGTCACCCTGCACCCAGATGCCACGCTGCTGGGCACCGATTCCGTCACGCTCATCCTGCACAAGCCACCTGGCTGGCTCGACGGCGTAGATACCGACGACGATGAGGACGACGAAGACGACGCCCCGCCGCCGCCCAGAGGGCGCGCAGGCCCTGGCCGCCGCGCACCGGCACCCCCCCCGGTGTTGAACTGCCGCGCCCTGATGAGCGCCGCCCAGCACTGCCCGCACGACGACCCCAGCATCCGCATGCTCAAACGGCATCTGAGCCACCTGGAAGCCGAAGTACCGCTGGAAACCGGCGCAAGCGGGCTGGTGGTGTTTACCCAGGACTGGCGCGTGACCCGCAAACTGAGTGAAGAAATTGGCTCCATGGAGCATGAACTGGTGGTGGACGTGGCGGGCGAAGTGCAAGCCGATGCCATGCAAAAAATTGCCCGGCTACTCAAAGACGAGCGCAATCCGCTGCCCCAAGCCAAAGTCAGCATCAACAGCTCCAGCCCCGAGCGCAGCAAGCTGCGCTTTGCCGTCAAAGGCGCGCACCCTGGGCTGATTGCCTACCTGTGTGAGCGCGCACAGTTGGACTTGCTAGCCATGAAACGCATCCGCATAGGACGCGTGGTACTGAGCGATTTACCTGAAGGACAGTGGCGCTATCTGGGTGCGCACGAGCGGTTTTAAAGATCAGCTAGCGATGTAGTTTTGCAACTGGTTGATGGTTTCTTCGCGGTCTTTGAGCAAGTCATCCATGATGTCGCGAATCGAGATCATGCCCAAGACGGTGGCGCCATCCACCACCGGCAAGTGGCGAATTTTTTTCTGACTCATCAGCGCCATGCATTTATCGGTTGTGGTTTTGGGTGACACCGTCATCACAGTCGAGGTCATGATTTCTTCGACCCGGGTATCTCTGGAGGCTTTGCCCGCCAGCGCAATTTTTCGGGTGTAGTCACGCTCGGAAAACACCCCAACCAACACGCCTTCGTCCATCACCATGAGGGCGCCCACGTCTTTTTCAGACAGCGTTTTGAGCGCGTCGTACACCGTTTCCTGTGGATGCAGGCTCCAGATGGTGCCGCCGTGCTTGTTGAGCAATTCCTGTATGGGTCGCATAGTTCCTCCTAAGACAAGGGTACGAACATCAACCATACATCAAAAAAAGTGTGAAGCCCACCGATAAGCCGGATTCTGTGCACGGAAGTTGCCTTCCGCGTGACCACCATTACTCTGGGCCGTTGGTCGCCCAAACGGCTCGATGCTACCTACCCGCCAACTCCGGGGGCCCCGTCAACGTTGGCCTACTTGGTATTGCTGCGCGTAGAGATTGCCCGTTTCACCCAAACTTAATTGGCTCGTCTCTGTTGCTCTAATCCTCACCTTAGGGTCATGTACTTGCGTGCACAACTGGTCGGTGGACAGCGGTTAGCTGCTACGCTGCCCTATGCAGTCCGGACGTTCCTCCAGTGCTTGGTTTCCCAAATTGCACCAGCGGTGGTCTAGTGAGCTTCACCGCTCGATTATC
Source organism: Pseudomonadota bacterium (assembly GCA_041181325.1). GTDB lineage: Bacteria > Pseudomonadota > Gammaproteobacteria > Burkholderiales > Burkholderiaceae_C > Allorhodoferax. The sequence continues at coordinate 7,303 of JBEGPS010000084.1, read as the reverse complement.
GCGGACTTGCATATCCATATGCTGATACTCGCTATTGAATTGCCGCAAAATAGCGCAAACCCTCAAACAACAGGAGACTGATCCATGAAAGCCGACAACATTTTGCAAACCATTGGCAACACGCCCCATGTGCGTATTAACCGTCTGTTTGGAAACACGCACAACGTATGGATCAAGTCGGAACGCAGCAACCCTGGGGGCTCCATCAAAGATCGCATTGCGTTGGCCATGGTGGAGGCTGCCGAGAAAAGTGGCGACTTAACCCCGGGTGCCACCATCATCGAGCCTACCTCTGGCAACACCGGCGTAGGCCTGGCCTTGGTAGCCGCAGTGAAAGGCTACAAACTGATTTTGGTAATGCCCGACAGCATGTCTATAGAGCGCCGCCGCCTAATGCTGGCTTATGGCGCGTCATTTGATTTAACCCCTCGCGAAAAAGGCATGAAAGGGGCTATTGCCCGCGCGCACGAACTTGCGTTAACGACACCTAACGCATGGATTCCGCAACAATTCGAAAATCCTGCCAATATCGACGCGCATGTGCGCACAACAGCCCAAGAAATTTTGAATGACTTCCCCAATGGCGTGGACTACTTGATCACCGGGGTTGGCACCGGCGGACACCTTAGTGGTGTGGCCCAAGTGCTCAAAGCCAAGTGGCCTCAAATCAAAGTGTTTGCTGTAGAGCCCTCGGCCTCGCCGGTCATCTCGGGCGGCGCACCAGCCCCCCACCCGATTCAGGGCATTGGCGCGGGCTTTGTCCCTAAAAACTTGAAAGTAGAGCTACTCGATGGCGTGATTCAAGTCGATGCAGAGCCCGCCCGTGAATACGCACGCCGCAGCGCCGCACAAGAGGGCATGTTGGTGGGTATTTCTAGTGGCGCCACGCTGGCGGCTATTGCACAAAAGTTGCCCGAGATCCCTGAGGGTGCCACCGTGCTGGGCTTTAACTACGACACCGGGGAGCGTTATCTGTCGGTAGAGGGCTTCTTGCCCACTTGATGGCGGGGTGATGCCGAAATAACGGCGGGTTGGCACACAGACAGGCCAGCCATGCTGGGTCATAGTGGCGCATCAACACTTGCGCCATGGCCAACTCACACGACTACTACTCTGCTCTAGGCATTCCCCACGATGCCAATCTAGATCAAATCAAAAAAGCGTACCGCAAATTGGCACGTCAGCACCACCCTGACATGTCCAAAGCCAAGGACTCAGAGGCGCGCTTTAAAGAGGTTGCAGAAGCCTACGCCACCCTCAAAAATCCAGAAAAGCGCGCTGCCTATGACGAGCTGCTGGCGAATCCACCAATGCATAGGCCGAGTGGATCACCTCAACGGTCCCATGCCGCTGGATCGCAGGACTCCCCTTTTGCCGATATGGACTTTGAAGACATATTGGCGTCGATGGGCCACGGCCCCCAACGGGCACGCAACAAACAAGCACCCGCAGCAGGACGCGACTTTGAAGACACAGTGCACATTGATGTGGTGCAAGCCCACACGGGCACCACATTGAATTTGGACCTTACCGGCGGAGCAATCACCCGCAGCTTGGAAGTCAAAATTCCAGCAGGTGTTATTGACGGTCAAAAAATACGGCTTCGGGGCATGGGGGGTGACGGCCTGCGGGGCGGGCCCAAAGGCGATATGTATTTGCACATCCAATTCAAGCCGCACCCAGATTGGCGAGTAGACAAGCATGACCTGTATTTCGAACTCCTGCTGAGCCCATGGGAAGCTGTGCTGGGTGCCGACATTGCCGTTGCCACCCCGGATGGTGCCAAAGTACTGACCGTGCCCGCTGGCACCCACAGCGGATCAAAACTACGCCTACGCAAATGTGGCCTGGCCACCGCAACAGGTGGGCGGGGCGACCTGTATGCCAATGCCCGCATTGAAGTTCCCCCACACCCCACAGCGCGTGAGTTAGAGCTATTCAAAGAGCTTGCCCAGTTGTCTACGTTTTCGCCCAGGGACCGATCCACCCGCACGACCCACACCAAGACACCCTAGCCGCCAGGATAGTCGGAACTTTAGTGTGGCTGTTAGCATTCCAAGATGTTTTTCCTCTCCAAAATCCTGGTGCTTCTGACACAACCCTTGGCCTGGGCAGCACTGCTTTTAGCAGCTGGGGTGGCTTGCAACACCCGGTACCCCGCAGCTGCACGCCGCTTACAAGTGGTGGCGCTGGCAATTTTATTGCTCGTGGGCTGGCAACCTTTGCCTGAAGCCATGCTTCGCCACTTGGAAGCGCAATACCCCGAGGTACACGGAAGTGCTGACTTGAGCGGGTTTGCAGGCCTGATAGTTTTAGGAGGTGCTACTGCGTCTGGACGCGTATCTCAGGCACACCTGCACCCGCAAGTGGGAGACGGCGCGGAGCGACTGTCTGCCACCGTGGCGGTTTTGCAGCGACACCCTCACCTGCGTATGGTCTACACCGGTGGTGAGGGTGACCTCCTGGGCGCAGGCCCTACCGAAGCGGATCGCGCGCGGATGTTCTTTGAAGAATTAGGGGCCAAAGGCCCACTGATGCAATACGAAGCTGCATCGCGCAACACCTATGAAAACGCTGTATTTACCGCGCTGGTGCCGGGGGTGGACAAAACCCAGCGCTGGTTGCTGGTGACGTCTGCCTGGCACATGCCGCGATCGATGGCCACCTTTCAAAAAGCCGGTTGGAACGTAGTGGCCTATCCGGTGGACTACCGCACGGGTGACAATACGCACTGGGCCGATTACTCCATGCGCAGTGGCACAGACAAATGGCAATTGGCGCTTAACGAACTGGTCGGCCTAGCGGCCTACCGCATCACCGGTCGGCTGTAGGCACTTGCCCGGGCCAAAGCCGGGCAGACACTTTATCGATGCGGCGCCCCTCTAGGGCTGTAACCTCAAACTCCCATTGCGTGCAAACAATGCGCTCCCCTTGGGTTGGCAAATGGCCACACACCACCATCAGCAGGCCTGCCAAAGTGTTGTAGCGGCCCCGGTCTTCTTGGGGGAACTCATCGTCAATGCCCAGGCGCGCCTTCAGTTCGCCCACGGGCATCAATCCGTCAAGCAGCCAAGAACCGTCCGGCTCTTGTGTCGCCCAGGCCGTCGTTTGGGCGTCGGGCTTGAGCTCACCGGTAATGGCTTCCAGCACATCATGCGGGGTCAACAGCCCCTGCACCACGCCATACTCATCCACCACAAACACCATGCGGGCCGACTTGATACGAAACTGCTCGATGAGCTCCATGCCGCTCAGCGTCTCGGGCACAAACACTGCGGGCTCCACCAACCCGCCAATGCCATACGGATACCGCTCACCGCGCTGCAATAGCGTTGCCATGCTGACAATACCAACCACGTCGTCCAATGATCCACGGCACACTGGGTACCAAGAGTGCATGCCACTGCTCCCCAGCTCACGGGCCTTGGCCATGCACTGCGCCACCGTGCTGGACGCATCCAGCCATTCCATATCGGCACGCGGCAGCATCATGCTGCTAAGCTGGCGGTCGTCAAGGTGAAACACATTGCGCACCATCTGGTGCTCGTGTTCCTCAATAATGCCCGCGTCTACACCCTCTTCCAGGCTGGCAGAAATTTCCGCTTCTGTGACTGCCCGGTTGTCTGTTGCGTTTATTTGTAACAGCCGAAGCATGCCGTGGGTGCACATGGCCAACAGCCGCACAAACGGCTTTGCACCAGTAGCAAACCACGTCATGGGCCGGGACAAAACGCGTGCCACAGGCTCGGGGTAAAGCTGCCCAATGCGCTTGGGCACCAGCTCACCAAACAAAATAGTAATAAAAGTAATGAGCGTGACCACCAGGGCCGTAGCGGTAATTTCACTGGCCCGGTGCGACATGAAGTGCAGGGTTTCAATCCACTTGGCAACCCCCTCGCTGAACGCAGCTTCGCCAACGATACCGTTGAGCATGCCAATGGAAGTGACCCCCACTTGCACAGACGATAAAAATTGGGTCGGGTTGTCCAGCAAATCAAGTGCAGCCTGAGCCCCCTTGTCGCCCGCTTCGGCCATGGTTTGCAAGCGCACCTTGCGGCTGGCGGTCAGCGCCAACTCCGACATGGCGAATGCACCATTGAGTAGGGTGAGCACGAAGATCAGCAAAAAATCCATGGAACAACAGCGAGAATGAACACCATGGCAATGTACCTTATTGGCGATCTCCAAGGCTGTGACGAACCCCTGCAGCGTTTGCTGGACACACTGGCGTTTTCACCTAGCCGCGACACGCTCTACATCTTGGGCGATTTGGTCAACCGCGGCCCTGCCAGCGCCGCCGTGTTGCGCCGCCTGATGGGGTATGGCGATGCCGCGCGATGCCTGTTGGGCAACCACGATCTGCACTTGCTGGCGGTGGCTGCGGGCGCGCGCAAGGCCAGCCGCAAAGACACGTTGAATGATGTGCTCGATGCGCCAGACCGCACAGCGCTGCTGCACTGGCTGCGCAACCAGCACCTGGCTTTGCTTCACCAACACGGAAATTCCAAGTTATTAATGGTCCACGCCGGTGTGCAGCCTGCGTGGACAGCTACTAAAACCATAGCATATGCCAGTGAGGTGCAAGATCTATTGCGGTCTTCAAACGCTTACGATTTCTTTCACGCCATGTACGCGAACATGCCGGACTGCTGGAGCGACACCCTAACGGGCCACGACCGCACCCGCGTGATCGTCAACACCCTGACGCGCCTGCGCTTTTGCACCCCTGAAGGCCGTATGGAGTTTGAAGCCAAAGAAAGTGCCGACGCCGCGCCTCAGGGCTACATGCCATGGTTTGACGTGCCAGGTCGGCAAACTGCCAAACACACGGTGGCGTTTGGGCACTGGTCTACTCTGGGGTGGCTAGGCCGCAGCGACCTGCTGGCCATGGACACGGGCTGTGTGTGGGGCGGCTGCCTGAGTGCAGCGCGTGTATCGCCCCATGCCAGTGGCACGGGGTTTAGCGCCGAATTGATTCAAGTGAAATGCCCGCAAGCACAAAAACCGGGCGTTGTGCCCCCGACCTAAGCTTCTGTTTTGAACAAAGCAGCCACTGTGCGCTTGGGCTTGATGTTGGCCGACACACCACGGCTGACGGGCTTGGCAGAAGCCTCCCACGACGGCGCAATGTCAGCCTGTGCAGACACACTGGCTTCGTACGGCTTGTCAAAAAACGGGTCGCGCGGTGCTTGGGCGGGACGAAAACTGCTACGAGGAGCGCCTTCCGAACGGCGGAATCCATCTTCACGCGGCCTACTGCGCCCCTCGCCACGGCCATCCCCACGCCCACCACTGCGGCCATTGTCACCCCCTCCTGAATTAGAGGCGCTGCCATCTTCGTGGTACATGCGACGGCCGTCGTTGATGCGGCCTTGTTTACGAATATCGGGTTGATCTTCTTCAAACTCCACCGCCTCCAGCTCGATCTTGGTTTTGATCAGCTTCTCAATGTCGGCCACCAGGCGCGCATCATTGCCACCGCCCACAAAGGTCACGGCCAAGCCTGCAGCGCCCGCGCGACCGGTGCGCCCGATGCGGTGAACATAGTCTTCTGCGTTGAACGGAATGTCAAAGTTGAACACAGCCGGCACGTCTTTAATGTCCAAGCCGCGCGCGGCCACATCGGTACACACCAGCAAATCGACTTCGCCTTTTTTGAAAGCGTCGAGGGCTTTCAAGCGCTCATCCTGGCTCTTGTCACCGTGCAGCGCAGCCGTTTTCAGGCCTTCGTGCTCGAGAGAGCGGGCCAGGCGAGCGCAGCCCAGCTTGCTGTTCACAAACACAAACGCCTGCTTCATGCCGCGAGATTTAAGGATTTGGTGCAGCGCGTGGCGCTTGTTGTCCTCATTCACGCTGTAGAAGTGCTGCTCTACGGTGGAGGCCGTGGCATTGGAGCGTGCCACTTCAATCGTGACCGGGTTTTGCAAATAGCTGCCTGCCAAGCGCTTGATTTCGGGAGAAAACGTGGCGCTAAACAACAGAGTGGTGCGACTCTTGGGCAGATAGCTCAGGATACGTTGCAAGTCGGGCAAAAAACCGATATCGAGCATGCGGTCGGCTTCGTCCAGCACCACATACTCGACTTGGTTCAAGACGGCGTTCTTGGCTTCAATATGGTCCAGCAGGCGGCCAGGGGTAGCTACCAGCACTTCAACACCCGCTTTGAGTTCAATCGTCTGGGGCTTCATGTCCATGCCGCCAAACACCACGGCACTGCGCAGGTTGGTGTACTTGGCGTACAGCTTGACCTGCTGGGCCACTTGGTCGGCCAACTCGCGGGTAGGCAGCAGCACCAGCGCACGCACAGGGTGGCGGGCGGGGGAGGTTGATGCGTTTTCATGCTTCATGAGCCGCTGCAGCAGAGGCAGCGCGAAGGCAGCGGTCTTGCCAGTGCCGGTTTGCGCAGCGCCCATCACGTCTTTACCGGTCAGCACCACAGGAATCGCCTGGGCCTGAATGGGGGTCATGGACTCGTAGCCCATCTCAGCCACGGCGCGGGCCAGTGGTGCGGCAAGTTGCAACTGCGCAAAGGCCATGATGGGAGTTTGCGCATTCAGCTCATTGCTTGCGGGGGCGGAAACGGTTGGGTTGGTATCAGTATTCAAGTCGGTCAGGCATAGCCAAAAGGTGCTATCCATCCGATAGCAGATGCTCGCCACCCCATGGGGGCGAACCCCTGCATTATCCCTTATTAGGCGATTTGGCGGTTTTAGAGCTTGCGCTCAGTGAATGCGTGGATGTAGAGGTTTCAATAAACTGGGCCAGCTCGGCGGACCAGTCCGCCGACTCGGGTTGCAGCGCTTGCAGCGATTCGATCTCGACACCCGCATCCGCCAGCATTTTTTCGGAGGCTCCGTTCACACGGTCCTGGTGCGCCTTCTTGTCGAGGTACACCACCCGCTTAATACCCACCTGGATGATGGACTGCACGCACCGCGGGCAAGGGTACTGGGTGGCGTAAATGGTGGAGCCGTGCAGTGGCAGCGTGGTGCAGTTCAGGATTGCATTCTGCTCGGCATGCACGATGTAACTGTGGCGCGAGTTCAGCGGGTCGGTGTCGTCGTCTTGCCAGTAATGTTCGTCGTTATCGTCACAGCCTCGTGGCAGGCCGTTGTAGCCCACGCCGGAAATCTTGTTGTCAGCGCTGACGATGCAGGCACCATTGCGTTTGCGGGCGTCTTTGGAGCGCGCGGCAGCCAGAAGCGCAACGCCCATGAACATGGAATGCCAGTGGATCAGAGATTCGTTTTTCATTGCATGCGGGGGTTTTTTTCAGTCTAACACTGGGGGGAGGGGCACTTTC
>JBEGPS010000083.1:0-2799 GCA_041181325.1 Pseudomonadota bacterium | reverse complement strand
TGGCGACTGAGTGCGTGCAGCCAGCCCGATGTAGAGCCGCCCCTGCTGGCGCGCATGACCGAGTTTTGGTTTAACCACCTCAACATTTACGCGGGCAAAGGCTCGGTGCGGCCTTTCATTGGGCATTACGTGATCAACGTGGCAAGGGCCCATGCTTTTGGCAAGTTTGAAGACCTGCTACTGGCCAGTGCCCGCCACCCCGGCATGCTGCACTACCTGGACCAGTTCCAAAGCGTGGCAGCCGGTACCGGCAACGACCCTGGCCGCAAACGCGGCCTGAACGAAAACTACGCCCGCGAGCTGATGGAGCTGCACACGCTGGGCGTGAATGGTGGCTACACCCAAACCGACGTGCGCGAGCTGGCCCGCGTGCTCACGGGCTGGACGCTGGGGCCCGACGCGTCCGATGGCTTTCGATTCGTAAACCGCGCGCATGACATCGGCAACAAACAAGTGCTGGGCCACAAGTTTCCCGATAATTTTTTTGGTGGTGGTGAGCGCGAGGGCCTGCGAGCCATTCGCATGCTGGCACAGCACCCTAAAACGGCCGAGCGTATCAGCCTTCGCCTGGCGCAGTTTTTTGTCGCCGACAGCCCCCCGCCCAACTTGGTGGAGCGTCTGGCCCAACGCTTTATGGAGACCCAGGGCGACATCAAGCAAGTGATGCTGGTGCTGCTGAACTCAGACGCCTTATGGGCCGCAGAAAATCGCCTGTTTAAAACACCGATGGACTTTGCTTGCTCCGCGCTAGCCGCAGTCAGCAACGGGCCGCCTGAGCGTCGCCAGTTGATGCAGGCCATGGGCTTTTTAAACAATGCAGGCCAACCCCTGCACGGCTGGCAAACCCCCGACGGCTACAAAACCGATGCCGCCACTTGGCTGGCACCCGAGGCACTGACCCGGCGCGCCGACTTTGCACTGGAAATTGCCCGTCGAACGCCCGATGTGGACTTTTTGCAGCCATACATCGGTGCCAGCACGCGCGCAGCCATAGCCCAGGAAAAACCCGCACTGCGCGCCGGGCTGACGCTGGCCAGCCCCGACTTTATGACCAAGTAGTAAGGCCCTCCATGTACATCACAACCGACATGCCTGCCCCTATGCCCAAACACACGCAGACATCCGCCGGCGCTGTAAACCGCCGCCACCTGCTGCAACTGGCCAGCGCAGCATCCTCTTGCTGGGCTGCACCTATGGCCTGGGCGCAAACAGCCCGCACGTCTGAGCCCCAAGGCCGCTTGGTAGTGGTTTTTTTGCGCGGCGCGTACGACGGCCTGTCAGCACTGGTGCCGCATGGCGACGCCAATTACTACGCCATTCGCCCCACCATTGCCTTACCCAAACCCGATGGCACACTGCAAACCACTTTGATGCTGGACGCCACCTTTGGCCTGCACCCGGCATTCAACCCCCTGATGCCGCTGTGGCAGCAAGGCGTGCTGGCGGTGGTACCAGCTGCGGGCTCGCCCGACCCTACGCGGTCGCACTTTGACGCACAACACCACTGGGAAATTGGTCGCCCCGGCATCAGCAGTAACGCCGCGGGCTGGATGAACACTTTGGCAGGGTTTGGGGCTGCGGCCCCCGATGGGTCTGCACAATCAGCTCCTAAATCAATAGCAGAATCGACCATAAAATCTGTCGCTATCGGGGTGGGGGAGGCCAACCCCCAAATCCTGGCAGGCAGTGCGCCGGTGCAACTGGTGGCCAAAGGCGAGGCCGCTAAACGCCAAGGTGCGCTGGGCGACAGCCGCACCCGTGACGCAGTAATGCGCCTCTACGGCGGGGACGACACGCTGTCAAAAGCCTTTCGCAACGGGGCCGACAGCCGCATGCAAACCGCACAAACACTCACCGCAGAAGCCAACATGGCCATGGCTCCTGGCGGCGCTGCGGGCATGGACAGCCGCGAAATGCAGGCCGCTAATAATGGCGCAGGCGCAGCCCAAGGCCTGCTGCTGGACGCCCAACACCTGGGCACGCTAATGCGCCAAGACCGACGCTTAAAGCTGGGATTCTTGTCTGCCGGTGGCTGGGACACGCATGCCAACCAGGGCAACGTGACTGGCGCGCTGGCCAACAATCTGGCCAGCTTGGCAGCGGCACTGGTACAACTGCGGCGCGATTTTTCTCAGCCGCGCGACGTGGTGGTGGTGTGCAGCGAGTTTGGCCGAACTAGCGCCGAAAATGGCACCCGTGGCACTGACCACGGCCACGGCAACGCACTGTGGGTCATGGGCAACCAGGTCAACGGCGGGCGCTGGCACGGCCAATGGACTGGCCTGGCCCAAGCCAACTTGCACGAGGGACGCGACCTGCCCGTGCACCACGACTTTCGCGGCGTGCTGGCCCAAGTGCTGCGCAGCAGCATGGGCCTGACTGCTGCGCAAATTGACCCACTGTTTGCAGGCTACGCGTGGGATGCGGGGTTAAACGGGCTGATGCGGGCTTAACCAGAACGCAGCAGATCTAGCCCTGCCCGTCAGCCACGATGTTGGCCCGCTTGATCACCGCTTGCCAACGGGTTTTCTCTTGCTGGATAAAGGCCTCAAACTCTTTGCCCGTGTTGCCCACAGCCAGCGCAGTTTCCTGGCCCAACTTGTCTGTCACCACGGCGCTGCGCGCCGCTTTGATCGCCTCGGTTTCCAGCTTGGCAATATTGGCAGCAGGCCATTTTTTGGGGGCCAGCAGGCCGTACCACTGCGTCATCTCAAAGCCCTTAAAACCCTGCTCGGCCACCGTGGGCACGTCGGGCAGTTGTGGCAAACGTTGGGCGGTCCCGGTCGCAATGCAGCGCAG
>JBEGPS010000082.1:0-2649 GCA_041181325.1 Pseudomonadota bacterium | reverse complement strand
TACGCCATGGACATGCTGGCCCTGCTGGCGCAACTCAAACCTACGATGTTGGACTGGGTGGGTACCAGCATGGGTGGGCTGATTGGCATGGCGGTGTGCGGTCAGCCCAATTTGCCGCTAAGCGCGCCGGTGCGACGCTTGGTGCTAAACGATGTGGGCCCAGCCGTGGCCTGGGTGTTTGTGGAGCGGCTTAAAACTTACCTTGGTAAGAACGTGCGCTTTGCTTCGCTAGAGCAAGCGGCAGCGGCCATGTGGGCTATTTCCAGCAGCTTTGGCCCGCACACGCCAGCGCAGTGGCTGGAGCTAAGCCGCCATATGGTGAAGCCGATTGCCGATGGCTCAGGCCAGGTGTCGCTGCATTACGACCCCGCGATTGCGGTGCCAGTGCAGTCCCTCACGCCCGAACTGGCCGCGCAGGGCGAGGCCATGCTGTGGTACTTGTATGACGCCATTGCAGCCCCAACTTTGCTGCTGCGCGGTGCGGATTCCGACTTGCTAACGCCTGCCACCGCGCAGGCCATGGTGCAGCGCGGCCCCAAGGCGCAGCTGGTGGAGTTTGCCGGTGTGGGCCACGCGCCCACGCTGATTGCGCCCGACCAGCTGGATGCTGTGGTCTCGTTCTTGCTGGCCTAGGTCACTACCTGTGCGCGAATTTGCTGATTTGATTGTTGTGAACCTTGCATGAAAAGTTTGTCCGCCGAGCCTGTGGCTCCCCCCCAGCTATTGGCCGCCACCGCCCACAGTCTGCCCGAGCAGCTGAACGCCCTGGCGCGTGCGCGCGCCTTTGCCGAGCCCCTGCTGGCCAGTGCGCAGCTCGATACTGGTGAAAACATCCTGGCCCACGCCGATGCCGTAGCCGTCATTCTCAAGGCCATTGGCGGATCAGAGGCCATGCAGGCCGCTACTTATTTGGTCTACGCCTGCGACCATCTGAACAAGCCGCACGACGTAATAGCCAAGGCCTTTGGCAGCAACTTTGCCGACCTGGCCATGGAAACCACCAAGCTGGTGCGGGTGCAGCGCATGGCGCGCATCGCCCAAAGCTCCGCCAGCCACGCATCGCCAGCACCCATGGCGCAGACCACCGCCAGCCAGACAGAGAGCGTGCGCAAGATGCTGCTGGCGTTCTCTAAAGACCTGCGGGTGGTGATGCTTCGCCTGGCGTCACGCCTGCAAACACTGCGCTACTTTGCTGCCACCAAGCTGCCAGTGCCCGCGGGTTTGGCCTCGGAGTCGTTGCAGGTGTTTGCCCCTCTGGCTAACCGCTTGGGCATCTGGGAGGTGAAATGGGAGATGGAAGACTTGTCCTTCCGTTTTCTGGAGCCCGACACCTACAAACAAGTCGCCAAACTGCTGGATGAAAAGCGGGCCGAGCGCGAGACCTCGGTGGATCGGCTACGCCAAACCGTGGCGGACGCGTTGGCTGCGCAAGGCCTCAAAGCCACCGTGCAGGGTCGGCCCAAACACATCTACAGCATTGTTAAAAAAATGCGGGGCAAGTCGTTGGGGTTTGACCAGCTATATGACATCCGCGCGCTGCGCATCGTGGTGCCCACCGTGCCCGACTGCTACGCCGCCCTGGCCTGGGTGCACAGCCAGTTCACCCCGGTGGCCAATGAGTTTGACGACTACATTGCCCGGCCAAAGGCCTACGGTTACCAGTCGCTGCACACCGTGGTGCGAGAGACTAGCCCCCATGCTCCACCCTTGCAGGGGTCGCTGCCCCCCGAGGGGGCTGTCCCGCTTTGGGGCGGCCCGGCAGCGGGACGGGCATCTGCCCAGCCCATCGAGGTGCAAATTCGCACCCAGGCCATGCACGACCACGCCGAGCATGGCGTGGCGGCCCACTGGGCCTACAAGGAAGCGGGTGCCAAGGGCTACGGCGGCAGCGTCACGGCGGCGGGCGAATACGACGCCAAGATTGCCGTGCTGCGCCAGCTATTGGCGTGGGAGCGCGATCTGTCAGGCCAACAAGACGCAGCGGTGTTTGACGACCGCATTTACGTGCTTACGCCCGACGCGGCAGTGGTCGAATTACCGCAAGGTGCCACGCCGGTGGACTTTGCCTACAGCGTGCACACCAGCCTGGGCCACCGCTGCCGGGGTGCACGGGTGGATGGGGCCATGGTGCCGCTGAATACGCCCCTTAAAAACGGCCAAACCGTAGAGGTCAGCAGCGCCAAAGAAGGCGGTCCCTCGCGTGACTGGCTCAACCCCGAGCTGGGCTTTTTGGCCAGCCACCGTGCCCGCGCCAAAGTGCGGGCCTGGTTCAACGTGTTGGCCATGGGCGAGACCATGGCCAAAGGCCGCGAGGCGGTCGAGAAACTGCTGCAGCGCGAAGGCAAAACCGCCATCAAGCTGGACGATCTGGCCTCCCAGCTGGGCTTCAATTCGGCAGAAGCTTTGTTCGAGGTGGTGGGCAAAGATGAGTTTTCACTGCGTAACATCGAAATTGTGCTGCGCCCGCCCGAGCCTGCGCAAGGCCTAGACGATGTGCCGCTGCTGAAAAAGCCCAAGGCCTCTAACCATTCGGGTAAGGGAGGCGTGCTGGTGGTGGGCGTGGATTCACTCATGACGCAGCTGGCCAAATGCTGCAAACCCGCGCCGCCTGACCTGATCAGCGGCTTTGTGACGCGCGGCCGGGGCGTG
>JBEGPS010000081.1:0-3991 GCA_041181325.1 Pseudomonadota bacterium | reverse complement strand
TAACAATTAAGTAGCAGGCTTTTGTGTGCCCATAAGGCTTGTATTGGCTCCTCGACCTGGGCTCGAACCAGGGACCTACGGATTAACAGTCCGGCGCTCTACCAACTGAGCTATCGAGGAATTGAGCCTCGAATTATAGCGTAAAAAAATGCGTGTTTTGAGAGGCGCGGCCCGACATATTGATCGACTTATAAAACACCGAGAACTTTGTGCAGCCGGGTGCTGGTGGTGGTGTATTCCAAGAGCATTTTTTTCTCAGGAAACACCAGTGCTGCGGCGCCAAAAGCGGCCAGCACGCATTCGTGAAAGGCGCACAAAATCAATTTCTTTTTGCCGGGGTAGGTGTTGATATCGCCAACGGCAAAAATACCGGTTTGGCTGGTAGAAAATTTTTCGGTGTCTACGCGCAACTGGCGGCGTTCCATGTCCAGGCCCCAGTTGGCAATGGGTCCCAGTTTGGGGGACAGGCCTTGCAGCACCAGCAAGGCCTCCAGTGGCAATGTTTGGGTGGATGCGTCGGGCAGGGCAATGTGCAGCGCAGTTATAGTGCCGGCTTCAGCGCCAAAGCCGGTAATTTGCCCGACCACAAACCGCATGGCACCAGAGGCTACCAATGCGCGGAAATGTGCGACCGTGTCTGCAGCTGCGCCCAATACATCACGGCGATGCACCAGAGTGACACCCGCGGCCTTGTGGGCAAATCCGTCCACGTTGCCCGCACAGAGCTTGAGCGCCCAGTCCAGCGCAGTGTCGTTGTCGCCGTTAATTACCACGTGCTTGCCCGCAAAACTGGCTGCGTCTTCAACATGGTGAAAAACCTGGCGATGTTCGAAAGCGTCTAGACCCGGTAACGAGAGCTTTTTAGGGGCAAATGCGCCGACGCCTGCCGCAATGAACACGGTTTTTGCAATAAATGCGGTGCCTTGGGAGGTGACAACTGCAAACCTGCCATCTGCCTGCTCGTCCAGTTGGGTGACGGTTTGTCCAAAATGAAATTGCGCCTTGAACGGCGCAATTTGCGTTAGCAGGTTGCTAACCAGCTCGCGCCCCGTACACAGTGGCACGGAGGGAACGTCGTAAATAGGCTTGTCGCCATACAGCTCAACGCATTGGCCGCCCGCGTAGGGCAGTGCGTCGATCACATGGCAATGGATTTCAAGCAGGCCGAGCTGAAAGACCTGAAACAGCCCCGCTGGCCCCGCTCCGATGATCAGCGCATCGGTTTCGATGGGAGCGCGCGGCTCCATGTCAGCGCAGCAGTTCGGATAGCTTGCCTGTCTTGTCTTTCCAGTCGTCGGCATCGGGTAGAGGGGCTTTGCGCTTGGTGATACTTTTCCAGCTGGACAACCTGGCCAGCTCTGCGTTCAGGGCAGTCATGTGCTGCTGATCTTTGGGCACGTCTTCTTCGGCGTAGATGGCGTTCACTGGGCACTCGGGGATGCACACAGCGCAGTCGATGCACTCATCGGGGTCGATGGTGAGGAAGTTGGGGCCTTCGCGGAAGCAATCCACGGGGCAGACGTCCACGCAATCGGTGTATTTGCACTTGATACAGGCTTCGGTGACGGTATGGGTCATGGGGAGTTCTAGAAATTTGAGAAAAAAGAGGGTGGTACCAAGACCGCCAACCCTATGATTTTATTGGCTTTTGGGAGCCTGCCAAAAAGCAGGGCCACAAAAGCGACAAGGAAATGAATGCTAGGTCAATTCAGCAGCAGTGCACCCGAAGTTTTGTGGGTGGCGGTATCCACCAAAATCAGTGCGCCCAGCACCCGGCTTTGCAGGTAGGGCAGGGCTGTGATGGGCTCTTGCAGGGCCAATTCGATATGGCCGATGGCATTGGGCGCTATTTCGGTCGCATCGTGCTCTTGCAGCGTGTTGATGTCCAGGCTGTGCACGATGCGTTTGACCTTGGCCTTGATCCAGCGGTGGCCGTGCAGCGCGAGGTACACGCGGCCGGATACCAGCGGCTCGTCGTCCATCCAGGCCACAGTGGCTTTGATTTCACGGGTGGGCTCCACAAAAGCGCGGGGCTTTGGTGTGTCTGCAAACTCGTCTGTGGGGTCAATGGAGGGTGTGACTTGTGCCAGCAACCAGTCGCCACGAGACACGTCCACTTCACGGTCCAGCGTGATGCCCGCGCCGTGGCCTGCGGTGATGCTGCCGGGCACGCGCGCGTGGTTGAGCACCTGGGCCACCACCGCGGTTTGGCCGCTGGGGTGAATGCTGACGGTGTCGCCCACCTGCACCGTGCCCGTGGCCACACGGCCCCAGAACACGCGGCGGCCTTGGGTGGTGTCGGCAGAGTCGTGGAATTTTTCGACCCATTGCACCGGGAAGGCGAAGGGCACACCGGTCTCGGCGGCAGTGACCGGCAGGGTTTCCAGCAGGCTCAGCAGGCTGGGGCCGGTGTAGCCGCACCACCCGGGCGTGGCTGTGACCACGTTGTCGCCTTTGAGCGCGGACATGGGGATGGTGGCGGTGACATTGATGTTGGCGTGCGTGGCGAAGGCCTGCAAGGCCTCGCTGATCTTGGCAAACGCGGCGGTGGCATCGTTGCCTAGCGCGTCGAGCTTGTTGACCGCAAAGATGATGCTGGGCACGCGCAGCAGGTTCACCAATAGCGAATGGCGACGGGTCTGGGGCAGCAATTCCACCAAGCCTTCTACGTTCCATTTCAGTTTGGTGGCGTCTACCAGCACAACGGCCGCGTGGGCGCTGCTGGCGGCGGTCACCATGTTGCGGGTGTACTGCTCATGGCCCGGCGCGTCGCCAATGATGAACTTGCGCGCGGGGGTGGCGAAGTAGCGGTAGGCCACGTCGATGGTGATGCCTTGCTCACGCTCGGCGCTCAGGCCGTCGGTGAACAGCGCCAGATCGGCCTCGCCGCTTTTGGAGACGTTGGCCAGCTGGTCTTGCAGCACCGAGCGGCTGTCCACCAGCAGGCGGCCAATCAGCGTGCTCTTGCCATCGTCCACGCTGCCGCAGGTGATGAAGCGCAGGGCAGATGAAGTGTCATTTTTGCCGCTAGCCCCCGTGGAATGTACGGGAGTAGCTATCGTATTTGTAGCGATTGTCATAGAAATTCTTTGTAGGTCAACGTGTCTTCGTACCAGGGATACCGCGGAACCGGCTTTGCCGGGCCGCCGGTATCGCCCCCTGCAAGGGGGAAAGCGGCCAAACGCAGTGGGCAAGCCGGGGGGTGTTCAAAAATAACCGTCTTTTTTGCGTTTTTCCATCGAGGCTTCGGACGTTTTATCGTCCATGCGGGTCGCGCCGCGCTCGCTTACGTCGGCGGACAAGGTTTCGATCACGATGTCGGCGGCGGTAGCAGCGGTGCTTTCTACCGGGCAGGTGCAGGTGATATCGCCCACGGTGCGAAAACGCACATCGCGGGACTCCACTACTTCGCCATCCTTGGGCGGCGTCAGCTCGGTCACCGGCACCAGCAGGCCTTTGCGCTCCACCACGTCACGCTTGTGCGTGTAGTAGAGCGATGGCAGGGCGATCTTTTCGCGCTCGATGTACTGCCACACATCCAGTTCAGTCCAGTTGCTGATGGGGAACACGCGGAAGTGCTCGCCCTGCTGCAAGCGGGTGTTGAACAGGGTCCACAGCTCGGGGCGCTGGGCCTTGGGCTGCCACTGGCCGAAGCTGTCGCGGTGGGAAAAGATGCGTTCCTTGGCGCGGGCCTTTTCCTCGTCGCGGCGGGCGCCACCAATCAGCGCGTCAAAGCGGAATTCGTCAATGGCTTCGAGCAGCGTGACCGACTGGTGCACGTTGCGGCTCTCGCCAGGGTGCGCCAGGCGCACGGTGCCACGGGCCATGGAGTCTTCGACGCTGCGCACGATGAGTTCAGCGCCCAGTTCCTTGGCGCGGAAATCGCGGAAGTCGGTTACTTCATGGAAGTTGTGGCCGGTGTCGATCATCAGCAGCGGGTAGGGAATTCTTCCAGCGCCGAAGGCCTTTTCAGCGCACTTGAGCATGACCA
>JBEGPS010000080.1:0-3709 GCA_041181325.1 Pseudomonadota bacterium | reverse complement strand
TGAGAGCGCTGACGGCACCGTGTTCAAGTGGAACTTTCCCTTGGCAGGCAATTACTGGGTGGCAGGTGACGTAATCATTCAGGCCATTGGCAAAAAAGAAGGCGGCTTGGATAAGCTCAAGGGCAAGAAAATTGCGCTGGTGTACCACGACAGCCCGTTTGGCAAAGAAGCGCTGCCCATCATGCAAGAGCGCGCCAAGATGCACGGTTTTGAGTTGCAATTGCTGCCGGTCACAGCACCTGGTGTCGAGCAAAAAGCCACTTGGTTGCAAGTGCGCCAATCGCGCCCTGATTACACCGTGCTGTGGGGCTTCGGCGTGATGAACTCCACCGCCTTGAAAGAAGCCCAAGCCACTGGCTATGCCCGCGACAAAATGTACGGCGTGTGGTGGTCGGGTGCCGAGCCTGACGTGCAAGACGTGGGCGATGG
The DNA here is from genome assembly GCA_041181325.1 of Pseudomonadota bacterium. GTDB lineage: Bacteria > Pseudomonadota > Gammaproteobacteria > Burkholderiales > Burkholderiaceae_C > Allorhodoferax. The sequence continues at coordinate 3,280 of JBEGPS010000080.1, read as the reverse complement.
CGCCAAGGGCTACAACTCGGTCGTGCTGCAAACCGGCGCCGCCCCTGAGGCCAAGCTGGTTAAAGAAATGCTGGCCACCATCCATGGCAAAGGCCAAGGCACGGGACCCAAAGAAGAAGTAGGCCAAGTGCTGTACTTGCGCGGTGCCATGAGCGCCATGCTGACGGTGGAAGGCATACGCGCTGCCCAAGAGCGCTTTGGCAAAGGCAAGTTGATGACTGGCGAGCAAGTGCGCTGGGGTCTGGAAAACTTGAATTTGACCCAAGCCAAACTGGACGCCTTGGGCTTTGGTGGCGTGCTCCGCCCCATTAGCACCTCGTGCGCCGACCACATGGGCGCCACTTGGGCCCGCGTGCACACCTGGGATGGCAAGGCTTGGAAAATTTCTTCTGACTGGATGCAAGGCGACGAGCAAATCATCAAGCCCATGGTCAAGGCCGCCGCTGCCAAGTACGCCGCCGAGAAGAAGCTGACTCCCCGCACACCTGCGGACTGCCAGAGCTAGGCACACCAGCGGTCCGGCAAAGCCGGTTCCGCGGTGTTTTTTAGAAGGGGGTGGCTTGCTTTGCATTGCCACCCGCCAGATGAAAGTTTCGGTTAGCGAAGCTTTCATCTGGTTAACAAGGCTGAGTTATGGACCCCAAAAATATTGTTCTCAACGTCAATGGCATTGAAGTCATTTACAACCACGTCATCCTGGTGCTCAAGGGCGTGTCCTTGCAGGTGCCTGAGGGCGGCATTGTGGCTATTCTGGGCGGCAATGGCGCGGGCAAAACCACTACCTTGCGCGCTATTTCCAACCTGTTGGCGGGCGAGCGTGGTGAGGTGACCAAGGGGTCCATCGAGCTGCGAGGTGAGCGCATCGAGAATCTCTCGCCAGCCGATTTGGTGCAGCGTGGCGTGGTACAGGTAATGGAAGGGCGGCACTGCTTTGCCCACCTGACTATTGAAGAAAACCTGATGACTGGTGGCTACACCCGCAAGAGCAAGGCCGAAGTGGCGGCTAATTTGGAGAAGGTCTACAACTACTTTCCCCGTCTGAAAACCCGCCGCACCAGCCAGGCGGCCTACACCTCGGGTGGGGAGCAGCAAATGTGTGCCATTGGCCGTGCGTTGATGGCCAACCCCAGCATGGTGCTGCTCGACGAGCCGTCCATGGGGTTGGCCCCGCAAATTGTGGAAGAGGTGTTTGAGATTGTGAAAGACCTCAATGCCAAAGAAAAAGTCACCTTCCTGCTTGCCGAGCAGAACACCAATATGGCGCTCAAATACGCCGATTACGGCTACATCATGGAATCTGGCCGCGTGGTGATGGACGGTGCCGCCGCTGACCTGCGTACCAATGAAGATGTGAAAGAGTTCTACCTGGGTGTGGGCGGCGGCGAGCGCAAGAGCTTTAAAGATGTGAAAAGCTACAAGCGCCGCAAACGCTGGTTGGCTTGATAATGCTATTATTTTGATAGCTGAAAACCTATATAAGACGGGCGCTATAGCCTTAAAACATTACTAATTTTTCTCAGTAGCCCTATGACCAGCCCCTACGACGCCCTGGAAATCCGCCCCACCGCCACCCGCGAGGCGGCGCTGATGGCGGCCCTGCCAGCGCAGGTTGCGCATGCGAAAACAGCGTCCGCTGCTTTTGCCGCGTTGCTTAAAGATGTCAATCCGGCAGAGGTAAGCAGCCGCGCCGCACTGGCTAAGTTGCCTGTGGTGCGTAAAACCGAGCTGCAAGAACTGCAGCAGGCTGCGCGCAGTGCAATTGTTGGCGCAGTGGCTCCAGGCAACGTGTTTGGCGGGTTCAGCGCCATTGGCTATGGTGCAGTAATGCCGCGCGTGTTTGCCAGCCCTGGGCCTATTTACGAGCCTGAAGGTACGGGTAAAGACTATTGGCGCATGGCGAGGGCTATTTACGCGGCCGGATTTCGTCCCGGCGAGTTGATTCACAACTGCTTTAGCTACCACTTTGTGCCCGCCGGCTCCATGATGGAAACGGGAGCGCACGCTATGGGCTGCACCGTGTTCCCAGGCGGCACGGGCCAGACCGAGCAGCAAGTTCAGGCAATGTGCGAATTGCAGCCTGAAGGCTACATCGGCACCCCTAGTTTTCTGAAAATCATCGTCGAAAAAGCCCAAGAGATGGGCATTTCGCTACCCAGCGTAACCAAGGCAATGTTTGGTGGTGAGGCTTACCCCCCCAGTTTGCGCGACTGGTTTGCCCAACACGGGATCAACGGTTACCAGTGCTACGCCACTGCGGACTTGGGATTAATAGCCTATGAAACTGAGGCCCGGGAGGGCTTGGTGGTAGATGAGGGTGTGATCCTCGAAATTGTTCGCCCCGGCACGGGAGATCCGGTGGCTGAGGGCGAGGTAGGCGAAGTGGTGGTGACCACCCTGAACCCTGACTACCCTTTAATTCGGTTTGGGACCGGCGACCTATCCGCAGTACTACCCGGGCCCTGCCCCACAGGGCGCACCAACACGCGCATCAAAGGGTGGATGGGCCGCGCCGACCAAACCACCAAAATTCGCGGCATGTTTGTGCATGCTAAGCAGGTGGACGCTATTGTGAAACGCTTTCCCGAGGTGGCGCGTGCGCGCCTGGTGGTCACCGGCGAAATGGCCAACGATGTGATGACCCTCAAAGTAGAGACCACCGTTGCCGCAGACGGACTGGCTACCCGCATTGGCGACACGATTCGCGATGTGACCAAATTGCGCGGTACGGTCGAGCTGTTATCTCCCGGCAGCTTGCCTAATGATGGCAAGGTGATTGAGGATGCACGCAGCTACAAGTGAGCAAAGGACGAATCGCTAGCCCGTGCAGTAAGTAGGTGTTTCCCGCTAACCAATAAAGCCAAAGGAAGCTAGACTTCCAGTATTAATAACCGGAGACTCGCCCCATGAAAAAACTACTTGCTGTTGTTGTTGCCTGTTCTGCATTGTTTGCCCAGGCACAAAGCTATCCTTCCAAGCCCATTTCCATCGTGGTGCCCTTTGCCGCAGGCGGTCCAACCGACCGCGTGGCGCGTGATCTAGCAGAGGCTATGCGCAAGTCACTGGACAGCGTTAGCATTATTATTGACAACGTTGCAGGTGCTGGTGGTTCTATTGCAGCTACCAAGGTGACAAGGGCTGCCCCAGACGGGTACACATTGTTTTTGCACCACATCGGCATGGCGACCATGCCTGCGTTACTGCGCAATATTCCGTTCAAGGTGGAGAGCGACTTTGAATACCTTGGCATGGTCAACGAAGTTCCCATGACCTTGATTGGCCG
>JBEGPS010000079.1:0-4439 GCA_041181325.1 Pseudomonadota bacterium | reverse complement strand
TGTATTTCATGGGATCGCCCTCGCGTAGGCGGGCCCACAAAGCCCGCGAAGCAGCAGAGCAGGCCCTAGTCCAGCCAGATGCAAGCAGCTTGGCGCCCGCTGACCCGGTCACGCCGGTACGAAAAGAACCTTGATGCATTGCCTACCGTACACCACTGCGCGCTGCTGTCGTTACCGTAGATGCCCGTGACCCCTAGCGCGGCCAAACGCTGACGCGCCAATCCAGGCAAGTTGGCCCACCATTTCCCTGTCGCGGCAGGCGTGAAACAGTCTGCAGCCTGGGGGATGGATTCAACAAACACAGCACGCACCTCGTCGCCCACTTCAAACGCAGTGGGCCCGATGCATGGTCCCAGCCATGCTATTACTTTGGTAGCTGCTTGCCCAGACCCCACTGGGGCTAGCGGCCAAAAATGCTCATTAAATCGCATCAGCATTTGCTCCAAAACACCCACACCACCCGACCCAGCCAACCCGCGCCAACCAGCGTGTACCGCTGCCACCATTCGACCCTGGGTGTCGCACAGCAGCACAGGCAAGCAGTCGGCCACCATCACCGTGCAAGCTAGGCCTCTGCTTTGCGTAAAAGCGCCGTCGGCTTGCGGTGTGGCTGGCGTGCCGGATGCAGTGAGCGTGGTGACTGCGCTCGGCACGAGCTCCAGCATGGTCTGGCCGTGCACCTGGTCCATAAACACGGCTTTAGTAGCCAAGGTGCTTTGCAAAAAAGCTCGGTTGGCTTGCACATGGGCGGGCACATCGCCCACATGAGTGCCAAGGTTGCAGCTGTCCCATGGTGCGTCAGACACCCCACCCGCGCGGGTGGTGCACACCGCATGCACATTTGCGGGTGCGGGCCAATTTGGCACCAGCCAGTCGACAGGAAACGCAAGCAGGGAATGCATAGTCACAAAGGCGCTGATGGCCAGTAATTTTTGTAAAGATTGATTTACACAAGGATAAACTGAGTGCCGTTCTTCGAGCACACAGTTACCGCACCACTCCTGCACAATCGCCAACCCAACCAACCACCGCCATGATTCTTGAACTTGCCGACATTCGCATCCACCCCGGCCAAAACGCCGCTTTTGAAGAAGCCATTGCGCGCGGCCTGCGCGAAGTGATCAGCCACGCCAAGGGCTTTCAGGGTTTCAAAGTCAACAAGGGCATCGAGAGCACCGAGCGCTATGTCCTGCAAATCTTTTGGGAAACGCTGGAAGACCATACTGTGGGCTTTCGCCAATCGGACGCCTTTGCGGCCTGGCGCGCCATCGTGGGGCCATTTTTTGCGGGCCCGCCAGTTGTTGAACATTTTGATTTGTTAGTGAAGTCTGATTGATCCCCCAACGTCATCCCAACGAGGAACCAACCGCCATGCCATTTGTTGTCCCTGCCCCAGCCACTATCTCCCTGCCTATCGTGGGCACTGCCGACCGCTTCCCGGTACGACGCATTTACTGTGTGGGTCGCAATTACGAAGAACATGCCAAAGAAATGGGCTTCACTGGCCGCGAAGCCCCCTTCTTCTTTTTAAAACCTGCGGACGCGATTGTGGTTGTAGACGCTGGCAAAACCGCCACCATGCCCTATCCCACACTCACCAGCAATTTGCACCATGAAATTGAGCTGGTAGTAGCCGTTGGCGTGGGCGGCAAGAACATTGCCGCCGCAGACGCTGCGAAGCACATCTACGGTTACGCCGTGGGCCTGGACATGACCCGCCGCGACTTGCAAAACGAGATGAAAAAACAGGGCCGTCCGTGGTGTATCGGCAAGGGGTTTGACTACTCTGCCCCCACCGGCCCCATCACCCCCGCAGCCCAAGTGCCCGCTATAAATGAGGCCGCCATTGCCCTGCAAGTCAACAGCCAAGACCGTCAGCGCAGCACGGTTGCCAAACTGATCTGGAACATTGCAGAGACCATTGAACATCTGTCAGCAGCGTGGGAGCTACAGCCCGGAGATCTGATTTTTACAGGCACACCGGAAGGCGTAAATGCCGTGGTTCCAGGTGACACTATGGTGGGCAGCGTGCAAGGCTTGCAGTCCATTTCTGTGCACATTGCATAACCCCAAGGCACCCACACCGTGATGCGCGCGCCCATCAAACACTGCAAAGAATGCGGCGCAGCCGTGGTGTACCGCCTGCCCGATGACGGCGACACTAAGCCGCGCGCCGTGTGTCCCGCCTGCGGCACTATTCATTACGAAAACCCGCTCAACGTGGTAGGCACAGTGCCGGTGTGGGGCGACAAGGTGCTACTGTGCAAGCGCAACATTGAGCCTCGCTGGGGCAAGTGGACGCTGCCTGCAGGTTTTATGGAGCTGAACGAGACCACCGCCGCCGGTGCCGCCCGCGAGACTGTTGAGGAAGCCGGTGCGCAGTTCGCGCTGCAAGCGTTGTTCACGCTGATCAACGTGCCGCGTGTGGGCCAGGTGCATCTGTTTTACCGCGCCCAGCTCACCAGCGACCAGTTTGACCCCGGCCATGAAACCATCGAGGCGCGGCTGTTTGCTGAAGAAGACATTCCGTGGGACGAGATTGCCTTTGGGACAGTGCGTGAAACACTGCAACGCTTTTTTGCCGACCGCAAAGCTGGGCACTTTGACTTTCACGTCGTTGATATCGCCTAACCCCCATGCTGCCTTGCTTTGTGATGTTGGACCTGGAAACCACCGGGGGCAACGCGGTGCACGACCGCATTACCGAAATTGCCGCCGTACGGGTTGAAAACGGTGTAGAGACTGCCCGCTGGAGCACGCTGGTCAACCCCGGCGTGCGCATACCGCCGTTTATTCAAAGCCTGACCGGCATTTCTGACGCCATGGTGGAAGACGCACCCACGTTTGCGCAAGTAGCTCCCAAGCTGCTGGAGCTACTGGACGGCGCGGTATTTGTGGCCCACAACGTGCGTTTTGACCACGGCTTTGTGCTCAATGAATTGGCGCGCATGGACATTGTGCTCAAGGTCAAAACCCTGTGCACCGTGCGCCTGTCGCGCAAACTGTACCCGCAGCACAAGGGCCATGGGCTGGACGCCATCATGCGCCGCCACGGCCTCACCACCCAAGCCCGCCACCGCGCCATGGGCGATGTGGACATGGTGCTGCAGTGGCTGGGCATTGCGCGCACTGAGCTGGGCGCAAACGTGGTGCGCCTTGAGGCCACCGCCCTGCTGCAAGGCAGCGCCAGCGTGCCGCCGCAACTGGAAACCACCATCAGCGACATCCCCAACACACCGGGCGTGTACCTGTTTTATGGCGAATCGCCGCTGCCGCTGTATGTGGGCAAAAGCATCAATATCCGCACGCGGGTGATGTCGCACTTTCAGTCCGCCGCCAAGGTGGCGCGCGAAATGCGCATCCTGACCGAAATACGCCGTGTGGAATGGCGCGAGACGGCGGGCGAGCTGGGCGCGCTGCTGCTGGAGTCGCGCCTGATTAAAGAGCTGCAACCCGTCTACAACCGCCAGCTCCGCAAAGAACAAGCCCTGACCGCATGGCGCTTGGCACCCGACGCAGCACAACGCCCGCTGCTGACCCTGGTGCGGCTGGATGAAGTGGACTTAAGTGATCTGGACCAGCTGTACGGCATTTACCGCTCCAAACGCCAGGCCATGGACGCACTGCGCCTACTGACAGACACGCACCGGCTGTGCCCTCAGGCTGTGGGGCTGGAGTCCAGCAAAGGCGCATGTTTTGCCCACCAGATACACCGCTGCAAAGGTGTGTGCGCGGGCCACGAGACCCCCGCACTGCACCATGTGCGCCTGAAACTGGCGCTGCTGCAGCACCGCCTGCACGCCTGGCCGCACAAGGGCCAGGTGCACCTGCGCGAATACAACGCTGCCACCGAGCGCACCGATATCCATGTATTTGACCACTGGTGCCACGTAGCCACCGTGCACGACGAGGCCGAGCTGGCCGAATGCGCCCAAACCCGCAAGGCCCTGGCTTTTGACGTAGACACCTACCGGCTACTGGTCAAGCGCCTGGCCGCTGCGTAATTTTTGACTCTATTGCTATGGCAAAACTGTTTTTTCGTTACTCGGCCATGAACGCCGGTAAATCCACCTCGCTGCTGCAAATAGCGCACAACTACGAAGAGCAAGGCCAGCGCGTGCTGCTGTACACCGCCAGTATTGACGACCGCAGCGGTGTCGGCAAAATTGCCTCCCGCCTAGGGTTGCAACGCCCCGCAAACGTGTTTGGCGACACCACCGACTTTTTAACCCTGCTACGCGACGAGCGCGAACTGGCCTGCGTGCTGATTGACGAGTCGCAGTTTTTGCAGCCCGCCCAGGTGCGCGCGCTGCACCAGGCCGCGCATGCATTCAACATTCCCATCATTTGCTTTGGCCTGCGGTCGGACTTTCAGGGCAAGCCGTTTCCGGGTGCTGCGTATTTGCTCACGCTGGCGGACGATATTGAAGAAATCAAAA
>JBEGPS010000078.1:0-9788 GCA_041181325.1 Pseudomonadota bacterium | reverse complement strand
GGCAAGCGCACCGGGCGCGGCGTGTTGATCGTCTGCCCCGGGCCAATGGTGATCGGCAAGCCTGAAGCAGTCGCCACCACCTCGGTCATCGTGTAGATGTACAGCGTCTGCGTGTTCCAGGCGTTAATCAAGTCGTTCAGCACCGACAGGGCGTAGTTGGTGTCCTGCCCATTCAGCGCCTCGGCCGGGTCTTTGTAGCCCAGCACGGTATAGGCGCGGTCAATGATTGACGCGGCGGTGGTCATGCGGCGTCCTTGGCCGGACGGCCCCGGCGTTTGGGCGCGGCGTCAGGTGCGGTTTCGGCCACTTCAGCCACCCCACCCAGTGCCGCTTCGCCGTTGGCATCCTGCACCAGCACCGGCTCTTGACCGGGCGCGTATTGCTCGCGCACGCCTGCCGGGTACACCCATTTGGGGTATTCAAAAAATTCCATGTCTGCTCCAAAAAGCAGGGGCCGGCTTTGTCAACCAGCCCCTGCAGTTTTAGCTGTACAGCTGCATGATCGGCGCCTGCGCCGTGGTAAACGACGTGGGCACCGTGATAGGCGCAGCGGTAAAGGTCGTCAGTCCGCCGGCAAAGCTGGTGGTGGTGGCGATCTTTCCGCAGCGCGGCTCCGCACCGTTGGCGGCCAGCACGTGGCGCGGGGTTGCCGTGGCACCGTTCAGCTGCGCGCCCAAGAAATAACGCCCAGGAGCCAGCGTTACCGGCACGTTGAACGCAATTTTCTGAAACACGCTGGCCGTGGCATTGAGCGTGCCGGCAATGGCGGTGTATTGGATGAGGTAGCCATTGCTGTTGAACAGCCAGTACACCTGAGAGTCTGTGCCAACGGTGGTGCCGTTGAGCAAGCTCGCGCCGGTCCAGGTGTTCCAGTGCGGCACGTAGATTTCGGTCAAATTCACCTCAAACGCGGTTTGGGCCACGCCGTTGGTTTCAAACGAAGTCAGTGCTGCAGCACCCATTGGGATGTTGCTCAACACCGCCGGGCCGTACAAACCCGCGGTCACAGCGCCGTTCAGAGGCAACGGGCCAGCGGCCGGGTTGACGCCAGACGTGGCCGCGTAAGTGCCAATGCCCTGGGCCACGATAGCGGCCTCAACTTCAACGGGGAAGGTAACGGTGGCGCCAGAGACAAAGCCCTGATAGGCGCGAATGAGAGTAACTGCCATGATTTTTCCTTTGAAAAGTGAAGAAGCCCCCGCAGGGGCATCCAATGGGTTAGGCGACGACCTTGCAGGCCAGTTCTGGGTACGTGGCCGCCCAGCCGAACAGCACGTCCAGACGCATCAAGTTGTTGTCGTTTACGCCGTCGTAGAACTGCGTGACTTTGACCGTGAAGCCGTCATCGCTCATTTGCGTGACCTTGGCGCCGGTGTTGGGCAGGGGCTCAAACATGGGCACCATGGCCAGCGTGTAAGCGTCCTTGTGGTACATCACGTTGGCGTCGTAGCTGGCCGATGCGGCACCCAGGATGGTGATGGTCGCGCCGTTGGCAGGCGAGGCGGTCACGTTCTGGAATGCGCCGGTGGGCGTGATGGCCGGGCTGATGGCTACCGACGTGGCACCCGAGGCAGCGGCCGCAGTCACCACAAACTGCTGCGGCGAGCCCGTGTCAGCGCGAGACTGCGGGTTAACCGCATTCACGCCGGCAATGGTAAACACAGTGCCAACGGTCAACGTGCCGTTCAAAGCTGCCGTCACCAAAGTCGAGCCGGTTTGGCTGGCGCCAGACACGGTGTTGGTGTTGATCACCGCCGTGCCGTTGCTGTGGCGGGTCACGTTCTGGTCCATCGCCACATTCAATCCCAGCCCGTCCACAAACATGCCCGACTGGTACTGCTTGCCGATGGTGCTGGCCGAATTAAACAAGCCAGCCAAGCCCTGCACAATGCTTGCATTCATGGCCGGGTTGACCACGATGCTGCGCTGACGGTCGCGGGGCGCGGCCATCTCGTCAAGCTTTTGCTGGCCCTGCGTCAGGATCTGCAGCGCGCTTGCCTGGCTGGTGGGGTAAGTGCCCACGGTGCCCACGGCGTTGTAGGTGGCGCGGCGTGCCAGGTCAAGGCCTTGGCGATCAATTTCGTTGACCACCGCAGCCACAGCGGCTTGCATTTTCTGCTCAAACTGCTGCACGCTCACGGTGCGCTCAAAGCTGGTAAACGCCAAGTCCGTACCGCCCTGGTTCAGCGTCAACGGCACGGTGGTTTCGGTGGTGGCCTGCGGCACCGACACGCGGCCTGCGCGGTAGGTGTAGCGCGGGGGGCGCTTGATGTTAATGGTCTGGCCAGGCGAGTAACCGCGCGACTGATTTCCGGCGAATTCATCTTGCCAGTCACGATTGACGTTTTTGGCAAAGCCAAGCATGTTTTGCAGAATGGCCAGGGCTTCCTTGGCCACCAGCGACGAAGTTACGAGTACGTTGGACATGATGTTCCTTTAGACGAAAAAAAACCCCTTGCGGGGTCGGTTGGTGTGTCAGCGCCGCCAGCTTGGGTTCATGGCCAATCGCTGCTTTTTGTATTCAGCGAAATCCATGTTGGCCAAGCTGGTCTGCACTGCGCCCCGGTTGCCGATCGGGCTGATGGGCGCGGGAGCGTTGGAGGTCTTTACAGGGGGCTTGTTGCTCAACTCGGCCTCAATCCGAGTCAGCTCCCTGGCGGCCCTGATGGGCGACAACTGCGCGATCTTTGCGGCCTCACTGGGGTGTTTGCCGAGGTAATAAGCAACGTCTGGCCCCATGTCCGAGTCCGCAATGAACTCAGCCATTCCTTCATTGATGGGCAGGTTGGGGTTACCGGCCACTTGCTGAAAGTCGGGGTACTTCTCGCTGGCTTTTTCGGCACGCTCAAGAAACTGCTCTGACACCTTTTCTTGCTCGCGCTGTCGCTCCAGCTGCGAAATCTTCTCGGTTGCTTTACGCTCGGCCAACTGCTCCAGTCGGGCATCGATGTACGCCTGGTCATCCCTGAAAGCCTCACGCGGTATGTCTTGCGTCAGTCGCGCCTGCTGGGCCAGTTCGGCCTGCTGACGTTGCACTGTTCGCAACACCTCGCGCTCCTTTTTCAAGAGCCGCTTTTGAACCAGTGCGTCCACTTCCTCTTGCGTGAAAGTCTTGGCGGGTTCGACCTGCTTTGCTTCCTCCCCCTCGGGCGCAGTACCCTCGGGCATCACATCAACCGTGTTTTTTGTCTCGGTCTCGACAGCGGGTTCAACCGCAGCGGATGGCTCCGCTACACCTACGTTTTCCACTCTTAGCTCCTAGCAGCGTCTCGCGACGGATGCCATAACCCTGTGAACGCACAGGTACGCGCCTTGCGGCGTAAATACGATTTAGCTCATGGCCTCTTGACAAACAAAGTGCGCGCCGACGTTAGCGGTGCCAGTCACGGCCACCGTCAAAATGTCTGTTGCAGCGCCTTTTATCGTGTTGAACAGCGGAAACAGGTTGGACAAATCAATGACTTGCAATTGGTTGTTGGGCGACACAAAAGCAAACACCACTTCGCCGCCGGCCAGCGCAGTGGCGCTGACATCGCGCTCGGCAAATGAATTGGCAGAACCTAGCGACACCAGCGTGGCAAATGTGGGCGAGGTCAACACAATCGGCAGGGTAGGCGTGGACACAATCACTTCTACGTAGCACACGCCGCTTGATTGAATGTAGAGCTGGCGCGGCAAAATTTGCCCACGGTTGACCTGGCCAATGGTGTAGTTCAAACTTGCCGTTAGCGCCACCGGGAAAGGCGCGGTGCTGCCGGTCACGTTGTCCACCAGCGTCAGCGTGGTGGCGGTGTTGCTGGCAATGCGCGCCATAAAGTTGGCGGTGCCCGTGCCAAACACCGTACCCGCGCCAGGGTTGGTTGCCAGTTGCACGGTTACCTGCGTGCTGCTGACAACCTGCAGCACCGGCCAAGTGCCGTTGTACCCGCTTGGCGTCATGCCGGTCAAGGTCAGCAGCTGCCCTACCACCAAGCCGTGCGCGCTGGTAAATGTGATGGTGCCCACGTTGGCTGCCGTGCTGGATGCCACCGTGGGCACCGGCACTGGCGCGGCCGGAATGTTGACGCATCGGCCCTGCCATTGGTTGACGGTCCAGCTTGCACCCGACGCCACCAAAGTGGATGTGGTGCCGCCTGTAGATGCCGACGTGGCCTGCGTGTACTCCTGCGTACCCATGGTGCGACCACGAAACGACAGCAGCGGAAATCGAACGCCCGACGACACCGTGCGCAGCGGTGTAGCTGCGGCCATGCCATAACTGTAGGTAAAGCCCCGCTGGTCATCCACGCCGCCTTCGACAATCACAGACACGCCATAGTGAATCATGTCGTTGCTGGCGGTTTGTGAGCTGGTGTTGCGCTGCTCGTAACGCACCGGCAAGTTACCCGTGCGCGCCCAAGCGCCTGTTTGGCTAACGCGATTGCCGTAGCCCACCTTGTGCAGCAGTATGGGCTCGCCGTCAATAAATATGCCCCAGCGCACCAAGCCAGCGCCGTACCAGGCGTATTCCAACCAAATCATTTGGATCCGCGACCAATCAATGCTGGCGCGCACTTTGTCGCTGGCCAAGAACTGGTCAAACGGCACCTTGGTGTCCACAATCACGCCCGTTGCATCCGAGCGCACCACGGCGCTGATGCCGGCCGGGTTGGCGGTGCTTGGGTCGCCCTCTTCCAAGAACACGCCGTTGGCGTCATCAAAAAATCCCACCCGTTGGGTCTGGCCCACGTTGGCGGTGCCAAAGTTGATAGCACTGGCCATGAACATGGTTTTGCCCGGCTGATACCGATGGTAAGGCCGGGTCTGGCGCATGGTGATGTCACCAGCCGCAGTTCCCAAACGCATGCGCACGCCGCCAACCTGCGGCAAATGCGTGATGGTGCCGCCGCCTGCGGTAAACGCCTCCCAGCGCAATGGCTGCAGGCCGTACTCAAAGTCAGCGTCGTAGATGTTTTGGTGAACCGACACCTTCAAACGGTTCAGGTTGTCCCGCGTGGACTCGTCCAGAAACATGTTGACGTCTTGACTCTCCGGCTCGTAAGGCAGGCGGGTCAGTGCGGGAATGGCGCGGGTGCGAATGGTCATGGCTGGCCTTGTAAGTTGTCGTTAGGCGTAAAAAAACCCGCTGGCTGCGGGTTCTGTTGGGGTGGCATGTCGGGTGGCATGTCGGGTGGCATGTCGGGCGGCATGTCGGGCGGCATCCCGTACTCTTCCTGCTCCATCTCCTGCATGTCTTCGTAAATCTGCGGCCCCGGTGCGGGCGTGGTCAGCGCGGCCTGCAGCGTCTGCATCACCAACGCCTGCACTTGTTCCGGCCCCATTGCCGTGCCCAGCACCTGGATGCGCTTGGTCTCGGCGTCGTAAGCCTTTACGCTCAGCTCTTGCTGCTTCAGTTCCGCGCCCTCTTGCAGCTCTTGCAGCTTGTCGGCGCTGGCGTGTAGCTCTTGCGTCAGTTGCTCCATTTGCTGGCCCATCTGCTGCATGGCCTGCTGTACCTGGGGCGGCACTTCTTCCTTGCCCTCATGCTCTTGCAGCCCGGGCGGCAGGGTTTTGGCAAGCCTGCTTGCAAGTTCCTCGGCCATCGGGAAGTCATAGCTGCGCATCACAATGTCGCCAGCCACTTGCATGATCTGCGGGTTGCCCTGCGTCAGGCTGGTGAGTGCGTCCGCAGCCTCTTGGCGCTGGGTCTGGTAGCTTGGGCCGGTGTCGATGGCTACGTCATAGCGGCCCACCAGCGGGTTAAACGCCTCCTTGATGTCGCTGTCGGCGTTCTCCAGTTCGGCGTGCGGCTGCTGCATCTCGGGGTCCAGCACGGCAGCACTTTCTTTGCCGTCCAGGCCCAGTATCCGCACCACTCGGCGCGTGTCGTACAACTTTGGGATCAAGTCCAATATCACCTTGGCCTCGTACTTCAAAGCGCGGGCCAGGTTGTCCGGAAAGTGGAAGGTCGCTACCTCGCCCTGCGCTTTGAGGCGCTGGATGCCCACACCGCTGGCCGCCTCTGAGCGAATGCCAAAGTTGGCGTTTTGCTGGCCGCTGCTGGCGCGCATCTGCTCAACCGACAGTTGCAGCATCTGCACCTGGGCGGTCGCCATCGTGGCCGGGGCCTGGCGCTGCGGCATCGCCAGCGGGTTGCCTTCCATGTCGCGCTCGTTGTACGGCAGGTAAGCGCGGTTTTCGATGTTGGCTGCGCCCCAAATGTCTTCAAAACCGCTGATGCTCTCGGCACTCGCCAAGTACGGCACTTTGTTCTGTAGCGCCACGGTCTCCACAGCCGCGCTGTAAGAGTAGTTCACCATGCGGCCTGAGTCCTTCAGGTCACGCACGATGCCCTTACGCACCAGTTCGCCGTTGACGTTGATCTCTTTGCCCACCACCGTGATGATGGGCAAATACTGCCCCGGCCACACCCGCTTGTCCACCGGCTCGGCCTCACCGCCCACCAGCTTGCACCAGTACCACACCTTCTTCGATGTCTCGCGCTCGGCCACAATCGCCACCTGTTGGCCGTCTGGCGTCACCAAGTAGCCCTGGTACTGCTTGACACCCTCGGGCAGCGCAGAGGCGCGGATCACCGTGCCGTCAGCCAGCTTCAGCAGCTTGTCCTTCTCAGACTCGCAGTAGAAATATTCGGCGCAGCGCACCCGACCCTTGCTGTTCCAGCCATGCGGGTCTTCCACCCATGAGCTAACGTCTAGGTCGGGGTACTCTTCGCGGAAAGCATCCTTGCTCAAGTCTTCAAAAATAATGCCCCACTTGGCGTCCGAGCGGTCTGGCTCAATGGCGTCCGGGTCAATGTAGACCAGTTGCGGGTTAATCAGCGGCTTAATGCAAATCGTCTGGTCAAAACTGTCGTCGCTCTCGTACTCCGTCAGCACCCGCCAAAACCCTTCGCCACCGTACACCGCATGTTCGGCCGCAATGTCGTGCGCCGTGTCGGCGTTGCTGTAGGCCTGGATGGAGCGCAACATGCCGCCCAGAATCAGCGCCGTTTTCTTGTCGGCCTCGCCGTCCACCGGGCTGATCTTGGCGCTGGGCCGGTTCTGCCGGATGGCATTGATCACCTGGTTGCAGTGCTGCGCCGTCACGTTGATCGTCAAGCAAGGCTTGCCACTCACGGCCGCCCGGTTGGTGTAAACGTCCTCCGGCCATTGCCATTGGTTGTCCGAATCACCCATGGCAAAGCGCGTGTCGTCAATCGCCTGCTGGCGCAAGGTGCCCAGCGTCTCCTTGGCGCGCTCAAAGCGATCCCGGGCGGTGTCTACCACCGACTTCTGTTTTTCGTCAGCCACGCAGCACCTCGCTCACCGCGCCGGCAATCGGTGACAGGCGGGTCTTGTAAATCTGCGGCATCCGCGCCATCAGCACAGGCTGCTTCTGAATCACAGCAAAGCCGAAACCGGCGTACCACGGCGCCAAATCGGCCAGGCCAGCCACCCGGCCAAACGGGCGCGGGTTCAGCATCAACACCCGGCCTTCAATGTCAGCGTCATTGCAAATGTCCTTCAGCAACTCAGTGGCAAAGCCCTGTTTGCGCGCCTCGGGGTCGGTGAACACACGGACTACTTCCAGCACACCCTCTGCGCCCTCAATGGTCGTGGTGACCACCTCGGCGCTGCTGTGTTCGTTGCTGTAGTGTTTGTTCATGTTCCCATCCAGCCGCCAGCGCCGTGGCTGCGGTGTTTGTTGATCTTGTGTACCTCGGCTTGCGGTGCCGGTCTGGCACGCCGTGCGCCTTCTAGGGCGTAGCGCAGCGCGTCAATTACATGGTTGTCCTTGTCGGCCAGCACCGGCAGCACATCGCCGGTCAGCGGGTCGGTCTTGTAGCTGTACAGCGTTAGCTCATCAATCAGGTGTTGGCAGCGCGGATGCACCACGATGTCAAAGCTCTTGAGAAATTCGACGCCTTCCTCCAGGCTTTTTGGCCCCTTAATGGCACTGCGGATGCGCGGAAAGCCGTTCCTCTGCATGTGGCTGATGGTCTCGGGCCGCGCACTGTCGGCCGTGATGGGCCACTTTTCAGCCTCTGGCACGCTCATAAACAGCTCGGGCAGGTTGACAATCTCGCAGCCAATCTGCCAGGCCTCATAGTCCACATACAGCCGGTTGCCCTCAATCGAGCAGCGCACCAGCACAGAAGGATCGACCGAGAACCCCCAATCCGCGCCGAGCCGATGCACGGTGCCTTCTGCCCTGGTGAACTCTTCCACCGTCCAGTTGCGAAACACCCGGGCCTCGCTGTTGCGCCGGTACTCACCCAGCCAGATGTGGGCAAACTTGTCCGGGTCGCGCTGGCGGTCGTACTCTAGTTCCGCTTTCAGTTCAGCCGGCAGCCACGGGTTATCGCGGTAGTTGGCCCTCACCACCACCGCACCCGGCGGCGGGTTGTCACCCCGCAGCAGCCGGTCTACCGGGTCAGTCTCTAGGTTCGGGTTCCAGCTAAACCACAGTTCAGATCCCGGCGCCCGAATGGTGGGGCGCAGCAAATCAAGACTGCGCTGTGATGCGCTCTGGGCTTCCTCAAACCACGCAATGCCGAAACCCTCCAAGCTCTTGATTGAGTCGCTGGTGTGGTCTTGCATCCCTTGGAAAATCATCACGCCACCGCGCTTGCTGCGAATCTGCTCCTGCTGTACCTCAAAGTAATCAGCAACGCCCAGGGCTTCAATCTTGGCCTCAATCAGCTTCTTTACGCTGAACTTGAGCGACTTTTGCACCTCGCGCAGGCACACAATGTCCACCCGGCGGCGCAGGCTTTCCTCTACCAGCAGTTCGGCAAAGAAGTGCGACTTGCCCGAGCCCCGGCCACCCCAGGCCGCACGGTAGCGCGCAGGTTGCAGCAGCGGCTCAAAAACCTCTGGCGTATCAAGGCTGAGCTTTGACAATGCGCCGCTCAATCACAGTAAATGCGCCACCCTCGCCTGGGCCTTGGATCGTCATGGGCAGCACTTTGCCGATCAGCGCCAAGAAGGCTGGCGGGTGGCTGCGCGCTACCTCCTCCAAGTATTGTGCGCCGCCGACATTAGCCAGCGCGCTCAAGATGTCCTCCTTCAACAGCGCCGTAACTTTGTTCGGTGTGCCAGCTTTGCGGCCCCCGGTCTTGGCTCTACTTGTGCCTACTTTAGATTTTGCGGTCATAGCCATGCCCTTTCGGACGCCCCGAAATCGTCGGGTCGAGAAATAAAAAACCCACCGGCTGTGACGCGGGTGGGCAAGCGATAGCGGGGAGTGACGCTACCGGAGGAGAATGAAAAAACCCGAGCGATCTATACAACGGCTCGGGTAAATTTTGGGGGCACTTGTCCCCACGGCTCAGATATTAGCCCAAGAGCCCAGCCTTCGCAAGTTTCGCGCTAAGTTCGCGCTTTGCCAATCCGAGTAGCTGCGCCCTGCTCTGCAAGTCAGTCGGCAGCCTGGGGCTTGTCCACACACTCACGCCGGTTGCCAAATTGCGCGCATGAATGCCGATAGCCGTTCTGTAAGCTGGCTCCATCTCACCCACACAGAAATCAATCGCCTGCATTGTGGCGCTGTGCTGCGCTTGGTCGGCAATGTCTAGCGTGTCCTCCCACTGCCTGCTGCTTTTGACGCCACGCCACATCGCGCCCGTAGTCGGCTCTGCATGGGGTGACCAGCGCTTGGCCCATTTGTGCCAGTCGATCAGCAGGTCATTCACATCGGTCATTACTGCTTCCATTGGCTAGGCTCCAGACTGAGTTGACGTTGGGTGTTGTAATCTGCGTTACAGCAGTTGACTTGCCTTGTGCGCGGCCCTTGGGCTTGTAGCC
>JBEGPS010000077.1:0-5736 GCA_041181325.1 Pseudomonadota bacterium | reverse complement strand
GTGGTTACTGGTGCGTGCACTCAAAGACATGCCTTTGCCTGTTCATTCTGTGGTGGTGGCCACAAGCCTGCCGACGTGGGCGGCTATCGACGCAGCAGAAAAAGCCGGTTGTGCTGGCTTGCTGGAAATCCCCTTTCAGCCAGCACACGTGCACGCCTTGCTGCAAAAAGTTTGAAGCTAAGGCCGGCGGCGGCGCTGTCGTTGCACGTTCAGGCCTTGGGCAAGTGAGGCTTCCAGGGGCGATGGCTCCGCGCACATGTTTGCCACCAACCACTGTGCGCAAAGTGCAGAAAAACTCAAACCCCTTGCGCCCATCGCGGCGCTGATCCACAACGTGGGCTGGTGGTTTGACTCCAGTGCGCCCACGAGAGGCAAGCGATCATGGCTGACACAGCGTGTGCCAGTCCACGCCGTTACGTCACCTTTGTCAAAAACTGGCTTCAGCGCTGCGCCCACCTCAGGCCGTAAGGCCTGCAAGCGTTCGAAATTGGCAAGGTGCTGGCTGTCGACGTCAAGAAGTCGATAGGCGTCTGTTTCAAACGTTGCACCCGCAAACCATTTCAACCCTGCGCCCGCAGGAATGTCCGACACATAGCTGCCACTGCCATTGATGGGAGTGTCCGTGTGGGCGGCAGGCACCGTATTGCCACTGCTGATTGTGCCGTGCAGGGCCTGCAATAGGGCCAGCTTGGGTACCACGTCGTGCTCTAACGCAATATCTGGAGACAGCGATTGCAGCAGGGTCTTGCACCCCGAGGCATTGGCAAACACCACGTGGCTGGCCTGGGACAATGTGTCGCCACTGGAATCAAACAGCATCCAATGTCCATTGTCCCGCCGCAGCATTTGTACGTTGGCATTCCCCACAAAGCGGATGCCTGCATGGGCAAGCCAAGCCTGTACCAGGCTTTCGGGTTGTATCCAGCCTGCATGCTTGTGCCACAAGTCACCCTCCGGGCGACGCTCCAGCACGCCAGTGCATTCCCATTGGTGGCCGCGCTGAAGCATATTGGCTGCAGTTTGCAGCATGAGCCGCGATCCATTGCGCGACATGCGCGAGCGCGTGCTGTCGTCCGCAGACACGTGGGGCACCACCAGGCCCACAGGCAGACCCGATGCGCCGCTGGCGGGTGTGGGCTGGCTGTCCAACACCGTAACCTGCCAACCACGCACCGCCAGCGCATGGGCCACGCTGGCGCCCGCAAGCCCGGCACCGATGACAACACAACTGCTGGCAACAACGGTGTCATCAGGCAGCGGCGCACCGCGTTTGAGAATATTCCAGGGTGGGTTAAAGCAGAGTCGGGCGTTTGCGTGGTCGACGCCTTTGTCCTCACCTTGGTAGGACTCAAAACCTGCTTCTTTACATATTTCCTGCGCTGGGGGTGCTCCTCTCACAACCTCCAAGAGGGCTCCGCGCTTGCAGCAGCGGGCCAAGGCTTTGAGTGTCCAGATGTCCCACGCAGTGGACTGCGCGTCTAGTGCAACCCAATCGGCCTGCATGCGTTGCTCGATCAGCATGGACTTGGTGGGGCCGATACACAGCGTAAGCGAGATGCGCCCCCCATCGAAGGTATAGCGGTGAAAGCCGGTACCTATGTCTTCGAGCAGCGCGCCCAGGTGCGATGCCCATGCTGTTTGGTGCTGCAACTGTAGCAACCCCACGTAATGCAGCATGTGCGAGCGGCAGGGGTCTGCACTCCAGGCGGCGCAATGCGCTAAAAAGTTACTGCCATTGCCAAACGCCGTGTCCAGCACCGTCCACGCGGGGCGGTCGGCGGGCATGGTGCTATGCAGCAGCGGGAGGCACGTAGCCTTGGGCTGCGTCAGCACCGTCACCAAAGAAATGATTTTCCATTTGGCGGGCCAGGTACTGACGCGCGCGCGCATCGGCCAAATTCAGACGGTTTTCATTGACCAGCATGGTTTGGTGTTTGAGCCAGGCGGCCCAGGCTTCCTTGCTAACGCCTTCCCAAATGCGTTTGCCCAATTCGCCAGGGTATGGGGGGAAGTCGAGGCCTTCAGCCTCTTTGCCCAGCTTGATACAGTTAATGGTGCGTGCCATGGATAACCCTTGTCTTTTGTACGGAGAGCGCATTGCTAAAAATGCCAGAGGCCGAATCTTATTCGGTTTGTGGTGACATGGAGGCCAGGCCCGTGATGAACCGCAAGCTGGCAAGGGAACTTCATGGGCACAATCGACACCAAGAGGCAATATATGTTGACAAGGAACGCATGGTGAACTGGATTTTGGATTGGTTTGACCGCGCACCGCGCCAGGTACTGCTATTGGTGAGCGCAAGCTGCATTGCCCTGCTGGCGTTTGGTTTGTACCTGCAACACGTGGTGGGTTTGGAGCCTTGCCCGATGTGTATTGTGCAGCGCTATGCTCTCATTTTGGTAGCTGTTTGCGCAGGTCTGGCGGGGGCTAGCGGCCGAAAAGGCTTGCAATTAACCGGTGTGGCAGCCATGGTGATACTGGCTGTGGCTGGCGCTTATGTTGCTGCGCGCCAAAGCTGGCTGCAGTGGTACCCGCCCGAAGTGGTGTCCTGCGGGCGCGATTTGTACGGCATGATTGAAACCTTCCCCCTCAAGCGCGCCATCCCCATGATTTTTCGGGGTGGAGGTGACTGCACCAAGGTGGACTGGACGTTCTTGGGGGGCTCTATCGCCAACTGGTCGTTTCTGTGCTTTTGCGGGGTAGCATTGGTGGGTGTAGTGCTTACCTGGCGTCAAACGCGGCATGAAATGCGGCGTTAAAAATCACCACCATTTTTGCAGATGCCAGGCTGTTTGTCTCCCGCTTTACCGCAAGGTGTGAGGCTTTCGGCATCCGGGTGCGGCGTGCCGTCTGCGTCCATACGCGCCATGCGGGTGCTCCACTGCACCAGGCCTTTTTTATCCACCGTAAGACGCAAGACCCAGCCAATTTTGGCGTCGGCCAGCTCAAAACCATCAAATACAAAGTTGCCCAGGCTGTAGACAATGAGCTTGCCCTTGTAGTACTCCGCGCCTTGCGTGACGTGGGGGTGGCCTCCTACTACCACGTCGGCACCGGCATCAATCATTGTGCGGGCCAGGTGCTTTTGCCGCGCGCTGGGGTAAAGCTCGCGCTCCCAACCCCAGTGCATAAACGGGATCACCAGGTCGGCACCGGCCTTACGCGCAGCGCGGATGTCGGCAACCACCTCGGTGTCTTCGCTCCAGGCGATGCCCGGGCCTTTGGCGCTGGCCTCGAAGGAGCGCGGCTTGAACTCGTTGTAGCCAAGCACGGCAATCTTGATGCCTTTGCGTTCAATCCAAAGCGGGGCATGGGCCTCAAGCAGGTTACGCCCGCCACCAAAGGTGCGAATTCCAGCGCCTTGCACGTAGCGCAGTGTTTCCAGAAAAGCTTCCGGGCCGTAGTCGCCGGAATGGTTGTTAGACACAGCTAACGCGTCGAATCGGCCTTTGAGCACATTGACCACGTTGGGCGCGGCGCGAAAGCTGTAGATTTTGTTGTCCTGCGCCTGACCTGTGTTGGGCGCTGCAATGGAGCATTCCAGGTTGCCAATGCGGTAGTCAGCCTGGGACAGCAGCGATGCGAACGGCTTGAGCGGATCGCCCCCGGTGGCAATGGTACGCCCAGGGCCGTCGTCCAGCAAAATATCACCGGCAAATACGATGCTAAGGTGCTTGGGGTCTGCGTAAGCAGCTACTAAATGCATAGCAATCAACAGGGTGGTAATCGTCTTTTTCATCGGGCAGCCTTCCATTCGCACCAGTATTCCAGCTCGCCGTCGCGGATGGGTTCATATACGATCTGCTGGCCCGTAAACCCATAGGGCAGACCGCGGCCTTTTTGCCCCTTTTTGCCCTGGGCCGTGGGCGGGTAGGGGTAGCTCGCCTGGTGAATGATGACCGGCGAGGGTTCGCGGTCCGCGTAGGTGTAAATTTTGATGCTAGCCAGCTCAGCTGGCTGCTTTTGAAACACCACCCGAAGCTGAAAGTACGAGCCCAGCGACATCGGCTCCACCGCATAGGGCGAACTGACTGGAGTTGCCGTGAGCGTGCGGGTTTCACCGCCGTAGGTGGCGTGGCACAGCACGGCTTCTGAAGCATTCGCCAAGCCTAGGCAACAGATCAAAGTGACAGCCAAAGTGGAGTGGGCCAGCGCCCGTAATGTGTCGCGTGCAAAAGTCTGCATGGTTCGGTAGCCTCTTTAAAGCGCTACTAAGCGCTGAGTTTTTTCACCAACACCTGGCTTTTGCGGTCCCAGTTGTATTTGCGTTTGCGGGCTTCGGGTAGCCAGTCGGGGTCAACTTGCACAAAGCCGCGCTTGATGAACCAATGCATGGTGCGGGTGGTCAGCACAAAGATGCTGTCCAACCCGGCGGCTTTGGCGCGTTGCTCCACGCGCTTCAGCACGCGCTCGCCATCGCCTTGGCCCTGCACATCGGGTGACACGGTCAGTGCCGCCATCTCGGCGGTGCGGGCTTCGGGGTAGGGGTACAGCGCCGCGCAGGCAAAAATCACGCCGTCGTGCTCGATGATGGTGTAGTTTCCCGCGTCGCGTTCTATCTCAGTGCGGCTGCGTTTGACCAGCGTGCCGTCTTTCTCAAACGGCTCTATCAGCTGCAGAATGCCGCCCACGTCTTCCTCGGTGGCCTCGCGCAGGCTTTCCAGCTTTTCGTCCACCACCATGGTGCCGATGCCGTCGTGCACGTACACCTCCAGCAAAATCGCGCCGTCCACCGAGTACGGAATGATGTGGCTGCGCTCCACGCCGTTTTTGCAGGCCTTGACGCAGTGCTGCAGGTAAAACGCCACGTCCGTGGGTTGGTTGGCGGCTGGTAGCGCTTTGAGCAGTTTTTCGGCAGCGGCCAAAGGCAGCTCGGTATCAATGGGGTTGTCCTCGCTGGCCGGTTGGGTTGGGTCCATGCGGATGCCTGGCACCTCGGTCAAAAAGATCAGCTTGTCGGCCTGCAACGCGGTTGCCACGCTGGTGGCCACCTCTTCCATTGTCAGGTTAAACGCCTCGCCGGTGGGCGAGAAACCAAATGGCGAGAGCAGCACCATCGCGCCCATGTCCAAGGTTTTGGTAATGCCCGCAATGTCCACCTTGCGCACCAGCCCGCTGTGCTGAAAGTCCACGCCATCCACAATGCCCACGGGCCGCGCGGTGATGAAGTTACCCGAGATCACGCGTACTGTGGAGTCGGCCATGGGCGTGTTGGGCAAGCCCTGGCTGAACGCGGCCTCAATCTCGTAACGCAGTTGCCCCGCCGCCTCTTGCGCGCAGTCCAGCGCCATTTCATCGGTAATGCGAATGCCGTGGCTGTATTTGGGCGTGTGGCCCTTGGCGGCCAGTTGTTCGTTCACCTGGGGCCGAAAGCCGTGCACCAGCACAATCTTCACGCCCATGCTTTGAATCATGGCCAAGTCTTGCGCCAAATGCTGCAACTTGCCCGCCG
The DNA here is from genome assembly GCA_041181325.1 of Pseudomonadota bacterium. Taxonomy (GTDB): domain Bacteria; phylum Pseudomonadota; class Gammaproteobacteria; order Burkholderiales; family Burkholderiaceae_C; genus Allorhodoferax. Next base: position 283 of record JBEGPS010000077.1, on the reverse strand, counting down.
CAATAGCCTCACCGGCAATGCCCACCACAAAGGTCTGGTTGCGAAACTTGTGGATATACGGCGCCACCGACCGGAACCAGGGAACAAAGGTGAAGTTAAAGACTGAGGTCATGGGCGCAATGGGTCAGGGTTTGAATACGGCTGGGTCGTTGATTGCAGTAATCAAACACCTTGAATGATTCGGATGTCTCGCTCTGCGCCGTCGCTGAGGGCGGCTAAAGCTTCTTGGTATGCGGGGCTGTCGTGGGCCGCCGTAGCTTGTTCGACACTGTCAAACTCGATT
>JBEGPS010000076.1:0-11279 GCA_041181325.1 Pseudomonadota bacterium | reverse complement strand
TTCTGGCCTGGCAGGGCTCGGTGGTGCGCTGGGTGCAGACGTGCTGGGTATGGACCCCACTTTCCCCTTGAAGTTCATGATTTACTTTTTGATTGTGGTGGCCGTGGGCGGTACCTCCAGTATCACCGGGCCCTTGCTGGCTGCGCTGTTGCTGGGTATTGCCGACGTGGCTGGCAAGTACTACATCCCCAAACTAGGCGCTTTTATTGTGTACAGCTTGATGATTGTTATTTTGGTATGGCGTCCGCAAGGCCTGTTTGTGCGCAAAGGAGGCAAAGCATGACCGCCGTAACTACAACCCGCCCCAATGTGCTGCTGCAGTCGCGTAGCTGGCGCTGGTGGGAAATCGTTCTGTGGGCGGCTGCGCTGGCCTCTCCCTGGGCACTGGCAAGCCACGCGCTCATCATCAATGAAATTGCCATCGTGGCGCTGTTTGCACTGTCGCTGGATTTGATTTTGGGTTACAGCGGCATTGTGTCTTTGGGGCACGCTGCCTTTTTTGGCATGGGTGCGTATGCGGCGGCATTGTTTTCCAAGTACGTGATGCCCGACCCCTTGGTGGGCTTGGCAGTGGGCATAGCCGCTGCCACAGTGCTGGGGGCCATTTGTAGCGCCACTATTTTGCGCGGCACTGATTTAACGCGGCTGATGGTGACTTTGGGTGTCGCCCTGATCTTGATGGAGCTGGCCAACAAGTTGGACTGGCTCACAGGCGGAGCGGACGGCTTGCAGGGCGTGATGATGGGGCCGCTGTTGGGCCGTTTTGAGTTTGATTTGTATGGTCAAACGGCGGCTTGGTATTCGCTCACGGTGTTGCTGGTGCTGTTTGTGCTGGCGCGGCGTTTTGTGGGGTCGCCGTTTGGTGCCACGCTCAAGGCCATTCACGACAACCGTTTGCGCGCCATGGCCATCGGTATACCTGTGTCACAGCGCCTGGCCGTGGTGTACACCGTGGCGGCGGGCGCTGCGGGTGCTGCTGGCGCGCTGTTGGCGCAAACCACAGGTTTTGCGTCGCTGGACGTGTTCGAGTTTCACCGCTCTGCCGATGTCATGCTGATGCTGGTGATTGGCGGCGTAGGCTGGCTCTATGGCGGTGTGGTGGGTGCGTTGGTGTTCAAACTGATGCAGGACTTTATTTCCAGCATCACGCCGCAGTATTGGACGTTCTGGATTGGCTTGTTCCTGGTGGTGCTGGTGCTGGTCGGGCGTGAGCGCTTGGTGCGCCCCTGGACCTGGTTTGGCCGTGGCAAAGCGCAAGGAGGCAAATGATGAGCAGCCAAAACACTACCGTGTTGTCGGCCCAAGGCCTAGTCATGCGCTTTGGCGGCATTACCGCCACCAATAACGTGACGCTGGATCTGAAAAAAGGCGCACGCCACGCGCTGATTGGTCCCAACGGCGCGGGCAAAACCACACTGATCAATTTGCTCACCGGCGTGTTGCAGCCCACCGAAGGCAAGATCATGCTGGAGGGGCAAGACATTACCCATCTGGCCCCGCACCAGCGCGTTCGCCGTGGCATGGTGCGCACGTTTCAGATCAACCAGCTGTTTGACACGCTGACGCCATTGGAGACCTTGGCCATGGTGGTGTCGCAGCACCGCGGTTTGGGCGGCCAATGGTGGCAGCCTTTGGGGGCACGTGCCGATGTGAACGAACGCTGCGAGCAACTGCTGGAGCAGTTCCACCTGACCGAGGTGATGGCGCAAGAAACCCGCGTGCTGGCCTATGGCAAGCGCCGCTTGTTGGAAATTGCCATTGCCTTGGCGTGCGAGCCGCGCGTCTTGCTGCTGGACGAACCGGTGGCAGGTGTGCCGGCAGGCGAGCGCGAAGAACTGTTACAGACCGTGGCGGCGCTGCCCGCCGATGTGTCTATTTTGTTGATTGAGCACGATATGGATTTGGTGTTTAGCTTTGCCAACCGCATGACGGTGCTGGTGAACGGTACGGTGCTGACCGAGGGCGACCCCGACCAGATCGCCAACGACCCGCAAGTTAAGGCCGTTTACCTGGGCCACGAAGAATCCGAGTCAGGAGCCCACCATGGCTGAGCTGCTCAAAATTGAAAACCTCAGTGCAGGTTACGGAGAAGCCGTGGTTTTGACGGGCGTGTCGTTGGTGCTGAACGAAGGCGAAACGCTGGCTTTGCTGGGCCGCAACGGCACCGGAAAAACTACGCTGATGAACACATTGGCCGGTGCAACGCGCCAGCACGGCGGCACCATCACGCTGGGTGCGGGCAACACGGCGCTGCAATTGCACAAGCTGCCGTCGCATGAGCGTGCAGCGGCGGGCATAGGCTGGGTGCCTCAAGAGCGTAATATTTTCAAATCGCTCACGGTGGATGAAAACCTGACTGCGGTGGCCCGGCCAGCGCGCGCCGGACGGGCGTCTAGCCCATGGACGCCAGCGCGGGTCTATGAGCTGTTTCCCCGCTTGGCAGAACGTAAAACCAATCTGGGCACGCAACTCTCGGGTGGCGAGCAGCAAATGCTGGCAGTGGGTCGCGCCTTGGTGCTGAACCCCACATTGCTGTTATTAGACGAACCGTGCGAGGGCTTGGCCCCCATCATCGTGCAAGAGCTGCTACGCGCTATTCGCCGCATTACCCGCGAAGAGGGTTTGTCGGCCATCATCGTTGAGCAGCATCCCCAAGCCATTTTGGCCATCTCGGATGTGGCTGCGGTGCTGGACCGTGGCACGGTGGTGCACAGCGGAACGGCGGCGGGCTTGCGCGAGCAGCCTGCGCTGCTTGACAAATTGCTGGGTGTGGCACGCTAATAATTCGACTCAAGCGCTATTACTTTTATAGCTGGTTACGCATATTCCATGAGGGCTAGAGGTATAAATCGTATGAAAAATCTATTCCAAACACTCACCCGCGCGGTGGCGCTGTCGGCCAGCGCTTTTGTGTTGCTCAGCGCTCCGGTTGCGGCGCAAACGTTTCCCAGCAAGCCCATTCGCATCGTCGTGCCTTTTGGTGCCGGCGGTGTAGCCGATTTAACGGCGCGCACTGTGGCGCAAAAAATGTCCGAGTCATTGGGGCAAAGCGTCATCATTGACAACAAACCCGGTGCGGGCGGTGTGGTGGCTGGTGAAGCGGTTGCCAAAGCGGAGCCTGACGGCCACACCTTGCTGCTGATGTCTAACGGCACGGCCGTGAGTGCAGGGCTGTTTAAGTCGCTGCCGTTTGATGCGGTGCGTGACTTTGCGCCGGTGTCCACCCTGGGCTACTTTGACATTGCCATCTTGACCGCAGCCGATGCGCCCTACAAATCCATGACCGAGTTGCTGGCGTACGCCAAAGCCAACCCCGGCAAGCTTAATGTGGGCACCATCAACATTGGCAGTACCCAAAACTTGGCAGCCGAATTGTTTCGTACCCGCACGGGTCTTGATTTTTTGGTCGTTCCATTTAACGGCACACCGGCAGTCACCACGGCCTTGCGTGGACACCAGGTGGACATTGCCATCGAAATTTTGGGTCCCATGATGGGGCAAGTGCAATCCAAAGCCGTGCGTGTACTGGCCGTAATGGGTGATACCCGTGCTGAGCAATTGCCCGATGTACCCACACTCATGCAAAGCGGTGTCCGCGATTTCGATGTGTCGTCTTGGAACGCTTTGGCGGCTCCCGCCAAAACACCCAAAGAAGTGATCGCACGTTTGAACCGCGAAGTGCAAGCGGCAGTCAACGCACCCGACGTAAAAAAGAAACTGTTTGAATTGAATGTGCAAGCCAAAGGCTCTACGCCTGAGCAACTGGGTAGTCTGCTGCAAAGCGATATCAAGCGGTGGACTGATGTGATCAATAAAGCTGGCGTGCCCAAGATGTAAGCATGCCGATGAACTTGCTGTGCACCCGCTCCGATAAAGACAAGGGCTAAATGCTCGATATTCTGGCCATTACCGGGCCGATTTATTTTTGTATTGCACTTGGGTTTGCGGTCACGCGCTGGGGCTTGTTCGCCAAAGCCGAGATGCGTGTTTTGGGCAAGTTTGTTATCAACTTGGCACTGCCTGCTTTACTGTTCAACGCCATTTCGCAGCGCCCACTGCGCGAGGTGATGCACACCGACTATTTGTTGGCCTACGCCTTGGGCTCATTGACCGTCATGCTGGCTGGGTACGCGTGGGCGCGCTACGTGCAACGCAGCGCGCCGAGCAACCGCGCCTATTTTGCGATGGGTATGTCGTGTTCCAACAGTGGCTATGTGGGCTACCCGGTAGCGCTGCTTGCGCTGGGGCCCGTAGCCGGTGTCGCTTTGGCGCTCAACATGGTGGTGGAAAACCTGTTCATGTTGCCCTTGTTGATGGTGTTGTCGGATGCGGGTGACAAGTCCGAGGGACACGCCTTGAAGCTGCTTGGCCAGACTTTGGTAAGACTGCTGACCAACCCAATGATTCTTGCCATTTTGTTGGGCTTTGCGTATTCACTGTCGGGCTTGCAGTTGCCCGGGCCTGTAGCCCGCACTATCAATCTGCTTGCGCAGGCTACCAGCGCGCTGGCCTTGTCGGTGATTGGTGGCACATTGGTGGGGTTGCAAATCAAGGGTATGCGCCGTCAGGTGAGCCGGATTACGTTTGGCAAACTCATCTTGCACCCCCTGGCGGTATGGGTGTTTGCAACATGGATCGTTCCCATCGCAGATCCTCAGCTACGGATCGCCGCTGTGGTGTTTGCGGCCATGCCCATGCTGGGCATTTTCCCTATCATGGCGCAACGGCATGGGCACGAGGACACCGCCGCTGCCGCGCTGCTGATCACCACGATTGCGTCATTCTTTACCCTCAGCGGCCTGCTGTGGATGATTCATCGGCCTTGACGCGGCCGGATTGGATGACGGGTTTCCATCGCGCGATTTCGCGCATGATCAGTTGGCCAAACTCTGCGGGCGTGCCGGGGGTGGCAATGGCCCCCTCGTTGTTAAGGCGGACTTTGAGTTCTGGCGAATTCAACGAAGCATTGATTTGGCTGTTCAGCTTGGCCACGATATCGGCTGGCGTCCCCACAGGGGCCACCACGCCGTACCACTGGTCCGCTTCAAAGTCTTTGTAGCCTGCTTCTGCCACGGTGGGCAGGTCGGGCAGCGCATCCACACGCGTGGGGCTAGACACCGCCAGCGCGCGCAATTGGCCGGTTTTGATTTGGCCCATCATCGCTGGCGCACCTGTGAACAGCACCTGTATTTGTCCACCTATGAGGTCGGTGATTGCAGGCGCTGTCCCACGGTAGGGAATGTGCACCATAGAGATTTCGGTGCGCACTTTGAAGTATTCGGTGGCCAGGTTGGCGGCGCTGCCGTTGCCACCTGAACCGTAGTTGAGTTGGCCCGGCTTGGACTTGGCCAAGGCCACTAGCTCTTTCACATTTTTGGCGGGCACTGAGGGGTGAACCACCAACACATTGGGCACACGCGCCACCCAGGCGACCGGCGCAAAGCTTTTCACCGGGTCATAGGGCAGGTTGGGGTAGAGCGAAGGATTGACCGCCAGTGTGCCAATGTGTCCCATCAACAGCGTGTAGCCATCGGCGCTGGCCTTGGCCACCTTGTCGGCGCCCAAAGCGCCACCTGCGCCGGGCACGTTGTCAATCACCACGGGCTGGCCCCAGGCTTCAGTCAGCTTTTGGCCAATGGCGCGCGCCAAGATGTCGGTAGAGCCCCCTGGGGTAAATGGCACCACCAAACGAATGGGCTTGCTGGGGTAGGTTGCAGCCGCCTGCGCGCAGGCATTTTGTATGCCAAACAGGCCTGTAGCCCCCGTGCACAATGCGTAGAAAGCTATCTTTTTTATAGTAAGTGAAAGCATGGTCAAGGTGTTCTTTTGCGGTTATGTTTCAATGGCTTTGAGCACCACTTGCTTGACTATATCCATGGCTTTCTTCTGGGTTTGGGTTGTGGGTCGGCGTGACGACCACACCAGCATCAGCTGGCTCTTGATGCTGGGCGACTGAATTGCTTTGACGGAAAACGGGCTGGCGTTTTCAAAATTGCTCAGGGTGTAGCTGGGCAGCACGGCGTGGCCCATGCCTTCTTTGACCAGATTCAAAATGGCGTTGAGGCCGTCCACTTCCAAAATGACATTGGGGCGCTTGCCCACGCTCATCAGTTCGCCCTCCAGCAAAATCCGAAACGCGTTGGGGCGGCTGGGCAAGATCAGGGGCAGGTCCGCCACATCGCTCAGGTTAACGGTTTGGGGTTTTGCGCTGGCCTTGCCCGATTTGCTGCTGGGCTTGTCAGCCGGCGAGATCAGGGACAACTCGTCTTCATGCAGGGTCGACATTTCCAAATCAGACGACTGCTCGGGGTTGTAGAGCACGGCCATGTCCAGATTGCCCACACGCAGCCCTTCGTGCATTAGCAGTGAAAAACCCTCGGTTAGCGTCAATTGCGCCTGGGGCAGGTGCTCTTTAAAAGCTTTGGCCAGCGGCACGGTGATGAGTTTGGACAAACTGGGCGGCAGCCCAATGGAGACCTTGCCCGCCAGCGAGCCGCGCGCCGCGCCCAGCTCCTCAATGGTGAGCGCCACCTGGTGCAAGATGCCTCGGCCATGCTCCAGTAGCAACTTGCCTGCCTCGGTGGGCACGGCACCGCGGCCATTGCGGGTAAGCAGGTTTTGCCGCAGTTCCACTTCCAGCAGGCGTATCTGTCGGCTCAGCGCAGGCTGCGCAATGTCCAGCGATATGGATGCACGGGTAAAGCTGCCCAGCTCTGCCACGCGCACAAAATATTCCAGTTGTTTCAGGTCCATGACGCGAGTGTTCTCGTATTTGCAAACTTTGAATAGCTGCCTAATCATTATGCCAATATTGAATAGCTGCTAGTGCCTGCCCACGCTTATCAAAGAGGCATGCCCGGCACAAAATCAGCGCATGCAAACGCCTGCCCCCACCACGTCCCAGCCCATCGTCGGCATATCGTCCATGGCCACGCGCCAGCTCCTGAATGAGCTGACCACCGCGTTCACGCAACAGCACGGTACAGCCGTGCGTATGGAGTCGATAGGTGGTGTGGATGCCGCCAAGCGGGTGCAGGCGGGTGAGGCGTTTGATTTGGTCGTGTTGGCGTCGGACGCCATCGACAAACTGATCGCTGCAGGCCATATTGTTGCCAGCAGCAAAGTGGATCTGGTGCACTCGGGCGTGGCCGCGGCGGTGCGTGCGGGTGCTACGGCACCGGATATTTCTTCAGAAGCGGCGGTTCGTGCCGCCGTGTTGAACGCCCAAAGCTTGAGCTATTCCACCGGCCCCAGCGGCGTGGCCTTGGCCAAACTGTTTGAGCGGTGGGGCATTGCCGCAGACATCGCACCACGCATGGTGCAGGCGCCTCCTGGTGTGCCTGTGGGCTCGCTAGTGGCTAGCGGGCAAGTCGAGCTGGGGTTTCAGCAGCTCAGTGAGTTGATTCACCTGCCTGGCATTGAGGTGCTGGGGCCGTTACCTGCGGATATTCAAATCACCACCACGTTTTGTGCAGGCATTGCCACCACCGCAACGCAAGCTGCGTCGGCGCAGGCTTTGTTAACATTTTTAGCATCGCCACAAACGGCGGGTGCCAAGCGCAAGCAGGGCATGGAGCCCGCTTGAGCCAGCCAAACTCTACAAACCCCAAGGAGACACCCATGATCATTGACTGCCACGGCCACTACACCACCGCGCCCAAGGCGCTTGAAAACTGGCGCAACGCACAAATTGCCAACCTCAACACGCCCGAGTTAGGCCCCAAGGTGGCGGACCTCAAAATTAGCGACGACGAGCTGATCGAAACCATCGAGAGCAACCAACTGCGCCTGATGAAAGAGCGCGGCTCCGACCTCACCATCTTCAGCCCCCGCGCCAGTTTCATGGCCCACCACATTGGCGACTTCAATGTGTCCAGCACTTGGGCGGCTATTTGCAACGAGCTGTGCTACCGCGTGGCGCAGCTGTTCCCCGACCACTTCATCCCTGCCGCCATGCTGCCGCAAAGCCCGGGCGTAGACCCCGCTACCTGCATCCCTGAATTGGTGAAGTGCGTGGAGCAATTTGGCAACGTGGGTATCAACTTGAACCCCGATCCGAGCGGCGGTCACTGGACATCACCTCCTTTGAGTGACAAGGCTTGGTTCCCTATTTACGAGAAGATGGTGGAGTACGACATCCCCGCCATGATTCACGTCAGCACCAGCTGCAACGCCTGCTTTCACACCACCGGCGCGCACTACCTGAATGCGGACACAACGGCCTTCATGCAGTGCCTGACCAGTGATTTGTTCAAGCAATTTCCCACACTCAAGTTTTTGATTCCGCACGGCGGCGGTGCTGTGCCTTACCACTGGGGCCGTTTCCGCGGTTTGGCGCAAGAGCTGAAAAAGCCTTTGCTGGAAGAGCATTTGCTGAACAATATTTACTTCGACACTTGCGTGTACCACCAGCCCGGTATCGATTTGCTCAACACCGTGATTCCGGTGAAAAACGTGTTGTTCGCAAGCGAGATGATTGGCGCGGTGCGGGGCATTGATCCCCAAACCGGCAACTACTATGACGACACCAAGCGCTATATCGAGGCGTCCAAAATTTTGAGTGCGGATGATAGGCACCAGATTTACGAGGGCAATGCGCGGCGTGTGTTCCCTCGGTTGGATGCTGTGTTGAAGGCCAAAGGCAAGTAGTCCACGTTTTGTGCTTGGTGGGGAGCAGGGTGTCCGGGCGTTTTGCTGCGTGTCCCCCGCCCGCGTTGCGGGCTCCTCCTTTACCTTCGCAAAACACCCAGACACCCTGATCCTTACGAAGCGTGGTTTGTTTTGGGGTTGACTGGAATACAGAAAGCCTTGTTCGCAGCGGCAGAGTTGGGGTGAATGCCTCAGCGAAGTAAAGGAGGAGGCCGCGCAGCGGACGGGGGACATGAGCAGAGGCATTCACCCCGACTCTGCTGCGAGTTCAGCAACGAGCGGCGGTACCCATCCCAACTCTGCCGCGAGTTCAGCAAGTTTTTATTGGAGAAATGAAATGTACGAATTAGGCGTTTGCTACCGCAACATCACCCGCGCAGACCGCGCTGCCGCCGACGGCTTGGCCGCGCTGGGCTCTGCCACCGTGCACGAGGCCATGGGCCGCGTGGGCTTGCTCAAGCCGTATATGCGCCCCATTTACCCTGGTCAGCAAGTGTCTGGCACCGCAGTGACCGTGTTGCTGCAACCCGGCGACAACTGGATGATGCACGTGGCAGCCGAACAGATTCAGCCCGGTGACATCGTTGTGGCTACCGTGACTGCAGAATGTTCGGACGGTTACTTTGGCGACCTGCTGGCCACCAGTTTTCAAGCCCGTGGCGCGCGTGCGCTGATCATTGACGCCGGTGTGCGCGATGTGAAAGAGCTGCAGCGCATGGGCTTTCCGGTGTGGAGCAAGGCCATCAGCAGCAAGGGCACCATCAAGGCGACCCTGGGCTCGGTGAATATTCCTATCGTGTGTGCGGGCATGTTGGTCAGCCCCGGTGACGTGATCGTGGCGGACGACGATGGCGTGGTGTGTGTGCCTGCCAAGATGGCTGTCAAAACACTGGAAGTTGCGCAAAAACGCGAGAGCTTTGAAGGAGAGAAGCGTGCCAAGTTGGCTTCGGGCATTTTGGGGCTGGACATGTACAAAATGCGCGAGCCGCTGGCTGCAGCGGGCATGAAGTACATCGACTAATTTGTACTCGCCGGCTCGCATGGTCCATGCGCCTAGGCTCATACTGTCCTGCGGACAGAAATCGCTACAGCGCACAGCCCATGCCAGCCAGAGTCTTCTCATTCCAACATTTAAGACTTCAACATGACAAAAGCCATGGACAAAATTACTTCAGGTGACTTCACTAAAACCGCAGGCTGGCTGGACTGGTACACCGGTCCTGCTAAGCCCACATTCAAACTGCCAGCAGGCGCGGTGGATGCGCATTGCCACGTGTTTGGGCCTGGCGCTGAATTTCCCTATGCGCCTGAGCGCAAGTACACGCCGTGCGATGCGTCAAAGCACCAGTTGTTTGCACTGCGCGACCACTTGGGTTTTGAGAAAAACGTGATCGTGCAGGCCACTTGCCACGGTGCGGACAACCGGGCTTTGGTCGATGCGCTTAAGAGCAGCAACGGCAAAGCGCGTGGTGTGGCTACCGTTAAGCGCAGCGTGACCGATGAAGAAATTCAGGCTATGCACGATGCGGGTGTGCGCGGTGTGCGCTTCAACTTCGTCAAGCGCCTGGTGGACTTCACCCCCAAGGACGAGTTGCTGGAAATTGCAAGCCGCATTGCCAAATGGGGCTGGCATGTGGTGATCTATTTTGAAGCGGTTGATTTACCCGAGTTGTGGGACTTTTTCACTGCGCTGCCAACCACCGTGGTGGTGGATCACATGGGCCGCCCGGATGTGGCGTTGCCGGTGGACGGACCGCAGTTCGCGTTGTTCCAGAAGTTCATGCGTGAACATACCAACGTGTGGAGCAAAGTGAGCTGTCCCGAGCGACTCTCGTTGACTGGCCCCAAGGCTTTGAACGGCGAACAAAATGCCTACCGCGATGTGATTCCTTTTGCCAAGGCCATCGTCGAGGAGTTCCCTGACCGCGTGCTGTGGGGCACCGACTGGCCGCACCCCAACCTGAAAGACCACATGCCCGATGACGGCCTGTTGGTGGACTTCATTCCCCACATTGCACCCACTGCAGAGCTGCAGCAAAAACTGCTGGTGGACAACCCCAACCGCCTTTATTGGAAAGACTGATATGGCACTCGATAAACCCTACCAAGACGTGCCCGGCACCATCATTTTTGATGCCGAGCAAAGCCGCAAAGGCTACTGGCTCAACCAATTCTGCATGTCGCTGATGAAGCCGGAAAACCGCATCCGCTTCAAAGCCGACCAACGCGCCTATTTGAATGAATGGCCCATGTCAGAAGACCAACGCCAAGCCGTGATCGATATGGACTTGAACCGCGCCATGCAGTTGGGCGGCAACATTTATTTTCTGGCAAAAATTGGCTCTACGCATGGCCTGAGCTTTCAGCAAATGGCGGGCAGCATGACCGGCATGACCGAAGTGGAATACCGCGCCATGATGATGGCCGGCGGCCGCTCCGCTGAAGGTAACCGCTACGTTGGCGAAGACGGCGACGCACAAGCGCACCGCCAACCCCAAGGCCAACACGCCGCTGCTGACGTTAAGAAAGACTGAACCCCATGGCCAAAATTACCGCCTCTGTATTCACTTCCCACGTACCGGCCATCGGTGCCGCCATGGACTTGGGCAAGACCCAGGAGGACTACTGGA
>JBEGPS010000075.1:0-7685 GCA_041181325.1 Pseudomonadota bacterium | reverse complement strand
CGACTTGACGGTAAAGGCCAGCACCGGCGAGCCAGCCAGATTGATTTTGCTGACGACCGGGTCGCGCAGGTCGGCGGGCAGGTCGGCGCGCACCTGGGCCACCGCAGAGCGCACGTCGTCCACAGCTTCCTGGCCGGGTTTTTCCAGGCGGAATTCGGCGGTGATGGTGACACCACCGTCTTGTACCTTGGTGTAAATGTTTTTCAGGCCCTGCAAGGACGCAATGGCGTTCTCGATCTTGCGGGCCACTTCGGTTTCAAGTTGCGCAGGCGCAGCACCGGGTAGCGATGCAGAGATGATGATGTTGGGCAGTTCCAGGTCAGGGAACTGCTGCACCTTCATGCTGTTGAACGACAGCATGCCGGCAAAGGTCAGCATCACAAAGAGCATGACCGCCGGAATCGGATTTTTGATCGACCAGGAGGAAACATTCATACCGGTTTGCTCCTTATTTTGTAGCTGCTTGCGCAGGCTGCGCGGGGGCTGCAGGCGTATTGGAGGCATTATTTACTCGCACGGTGTCGCCGTCGTTCAAGAAGCCCGCACCGCTGATGGCAATGGTGGTGTCTGGTGCAATGCCCTGGACGATTTCCACCTGGTCACCTACACGGCGACCCACGTCCACTTTCTGCTGGCTGGCCTTGTTATCGGTGCCAATTTTGAACAGGTAGTTGAAGCCGTCGCGCACCACCAGCGACTGCTGTGGCACGGTGAGTGCGCCGCTGGCACCCAGCTCAAATTCGCCCCGCGCATACATTCCGGCTTTGACCGCACCGCCATCGGGCTTGGTGTTCATATCTACATAGACCAGCGCAGTGCGGGTTTGGGGGTCCACGGTGGGGGCTACCATGCGCACTTTGCCGTCCACCTTGGCACCACTGGCGGTGGTGACTTGCACTTTGGTGCCCGCCTTTACGCGGCCCAGCTCGGCGGAGGTGACTTCTGCGCGCCATTCCAAACGGCCCTGACGGATCAGGCGGAACAGCTCAGTGCCCGCACCTACCACCGCGCCCACGGTGGCGCTGCGGGCGGAGATGATGCCGCTGTCGGGCGACAACACCTGGGTGTGCTTCTGGCGCAGCTCTTGTTGCTGCAAGGTAGCTTTGGCACTTTCCAGCCGCGCTTTGGCGGTGAGTTCACCGGTGAGGTACTGGTTGATCTGCTGCGTGCTCATCGCGCCCGTGCTTTGCAAGGTACGGGCACGTTCGGCGTTGGCGGTGGCGTCCGCCAAGTTGGCGGTGGCCTCAGCCACGCCCGCGCGGGCCTGGGCCACATCGGCCAGCACGCTCTCGGAGGCAAACACGGCCAGCACCTGCCCATGTTTCACAAAGTCGCCCACGTTGACCAGCACTTCAGCCAGGCGCAAACCGCTGGCCTCGGAGCCCACGCTGGCGTCTTGCCAGGCGGCAATGTTGCCGTTGGCCGACAACCGCATGGGCAGGGTGGCTTGCGATGGCTTGCCGGTGGTGATCGTCATGCTGGCTTTGGGGCTGGCGGTGGGTTTGGGGGCCTGCGCGTTGCTGGGCTGGCTCAGTGCAAACAGACCGGTGGCACCGAGTGCAACACACAGGGCGATGGTGAGGGTTGAGCGGGAAAATTGCGGTGTTTTCATGGGATGTGTCTATGAAAAAGTAGGAATCAAAAATAGGGGGCGAATGGCTTACTGCGGTGCTGTCTTCGCCGAAGCGGTTGCGCCCACAGCTGATGCATTGGCATTCCAGCCACCTCCCAGCACCCGGTACAGGCTGACCCAGGTGGTGGTGCGCTCCAGCTCCAATTGCAGCAGCGCGTTTTGGGCGGCCAGCGCAATACGGCGGGCGTCTTCCAGCTCGGGCAGGCTGGCAGATCCTGCCTGGTAGCGGGCTTGGGTGGCGTTGAACGACGCGGTGTAGCCCTCGGCGGCGCTGGTGGCATCCATCATGCGGGCGTCAGCGCTGGCCAAGGTGAGCAAGGTGTCCTCCACCTCGCGCACGGCCTGGCGCACTTTGCCTTGGTAGACGGCTGCGGACTCAAGGTAGCGGGCCTGGGCGGCTTCGACATTGGCCACGCGGCGGCCACCGTCCAAAATGGGCAGCGACACACTGATGGGTCCGATGGACCATGTGCCCAAGTCGGTGGTGCCTGCGGCGTTGGTGTAGTTCAGCGTGCCGATAGAGCCATTGAGCATCAGGCGCGGGTAGCGCTGGGCCTGGGCCGAGCCCACGTCAAAGCTGGCCGCGGCCACATCGCGCTCGGCGGCGTACACGTCAGGACGTTGTGCCAACACGGCAGCGGGTAGATTTGCTACAGAAATCATAGCTGCTTGCGCATGATCGGCGGGGGCTGCGGCCATTTTTTTCTTTAAATCTGGCTCTGCAATCGCGGTTAAAGCCACCAGCGCTTTGAGCGTGCTGTCGCACTGTGCTTGCTGCTGCGTGGAGCGCGCATTGCCCTCGGCGGCGCTGGCGCGGGCCAGGGCGGCGGTGGCGGGGGCGGTAAAGCCGGCTTGCTCGGTCAGGCCGCTCAGGCGGGCACTCTCTTGGCGCGATGCCGCATCGGCGCGCACAGTGGCCAGTGCTTTGTTGCAGTTGTGCCAGCCCAGGTAGCGGGTGGCGACTTCGGCGGCGACCGACACGCGGGCTTCGTGCCACTGGGCCTGTGCACCTTCCAGTCGCGCGCCTGCGGCGTCAGCAGCCTTGCGGTTGCCGCCGAACAGGTCAATTTCCCAGGTAGCGCCCAGGTTGCTTGTCAGTGCGGTGCCTACGGTGGGGCTGCTGGCGTTGACACCGCGCTGGGCACTTAGCGATGCATCCAGCGTGGGCCGGTTGCCCGCTTGCGCGCCGGTCAGGCTGGCGCGGGATTGCGCCAAGCGCGACGTAGCGCTGGCAATGGAGGGGCTCACGGCCTGGGCCGCATCAATCAGCTGCACCAGCACCGGGTCGCCCAAGCTTTGCCACCACTGGGTCAGGTCGCTCACTTTGCCGCCATGGGGCAGTGGCGCGTTCCATTGCAGCGGGGCGGGTGTTTCTACCTTTGCCGGTGGGCTGGCGGTGGCGCAAGCACCCAGAAGCACGCTGGCCAGCACGGGGGCGGCCCATTGAAAGGGCCGACCAGTGCGCAGGGGCGGTGGAGTGACAGTGTTCATGGCGGTGAATGTTTATTTGGAAGACGTGGAAACAGGGGCGGCGCGGCGCTCGCGCTCCGCATGGAACATGGCCATGGCGTATTGCGCCATGCGTTCGGTGTACGTGTCTATGGCCTGGGCATCAGACAGCAAAGACGGGCGCAAGGCTTTCATCGGGTCGCCGCTGACCATCAGCGTAACAGCCAAGCCTGTGATGCTGAACGCCAGGCGGTGAATATCATCGTCCTCGGCAACGCCCAAGTGGCGGCACAGGAGGTGCACCAGGCCGGTGTGGGCGGGCTTGATCACGCGGTCTATCTCTTCCAGCCACACGCCGGTGGGCTCCAGCATTTCGCGGAAATGCAGTTTGGCGCAGCACTGCATCAAATCGGCCACTTTAAGTGGCCCCACCATGGAGCCAAGCAGGCTTTTGAACACTTCAACCAGAGGCGTATTGGGGTCTTCAAAAATAGTCGGGTCGATGTCGGGGTTAGAGCGGGGATCTATAAACACCGCCCGGTACAGACCAGCTTTGTCGCCAAAGTAGTAGCTGATGGACGAGATGTTGACCTGGGCGGCCTCGGCAATGTCGCGGGTGGACGTCTTGGCAAAGCCGTGCTCGGCAAACAAGCGCATGGCCGCGTCTAGCAACCGATTGCGTGCTTCTGCGCCATCGCTGCGCAGGGGTTTGGTGGGGGTGGGAGTTGACATTGGACAAGAGTGTATCAACTAAATCAAACGTTTGTTTTACTTATGAAAACAAAGGGTTTGTTTTGCATAGGCATAGAATATAAACATCATTTAAAGATGGTTTTAATATATGTCAATCCTGTACGATCCCAAAGATCGGGGCTTCTCCGACGCCATGTCGGCCATTGATCGATGTCAGATCGCCATGGTCCGTGAGTTGGCCAACTCCACAGATGGACGGCTCATCCTCAAGGGCGGAATGGCCATGCGGGTCGCCGTGGGCAGTATGCGACTGACCAAAGATGTCGATTTCGACCGGGCCGATGGGGTATCGACGGCTTCCGTGCAAAGCAGTGTCAAAAAGGCCTTGCAGTACGCTGCCCAATCCGCGGGTCTGCGTGGCCCCGAGATCGATCCTGGCAAAAGTACCGAAACCACGGTGCGCATGCGCCTTGCTGGAATGGTCGCCGGTGCGTCTGTGCGCTTTGTGGTGGAAGTGTCGGGCCGTAATCCCGTGCCACGTGAATGCCAGGCCAGAGTTCAGGTGGTGCCGCCCGCACGGTACGGCATTGCCCCTTTTGTGGTGACCACCTATAGCCACGCCATGTTGGCCGCCAGCAAAGTCATGGCGGTGATGAGTGCCAATTGCAACGTGCCCAGGGATGTGTATGACCTGAACGATTTGCTAACCGTAGACCCTGTGCCCATTCTTGCGGGCCGCATCCCTCCGGCAGAACTTCGAGAAATCAAGGACAACGTGCTGGACAAGGTCTGCGCCATTGGCTTTGACCAAGCGCGACAGGAACTTTTGCCCTACATCCCGCCAGACCAACGGGACGCCCTGAATCAGGCGCGTTGGGATGAGATGACCCTGAATGTGGCCCAGGCACTGCTAAAGTGGGCAACCCATGCTTTGGAGCGCGGAACAGACCCGCAAGCGCAACCATGACCGCGCCTTGGAAACTCGCTCTGGACCACATGCTGATCCATAGCGATGTGGAAGTGTGGACCACCGGTAGTTTGTGGAGTGATGCGTTGTCCCACGTGCAGCCGCCATCGCGGCCCACGTTCGAGCGCTGGATCAGCGAAGCAGTGCAGGCTGGCAAGCTCAAAAAAATACGTGCTGGCATCTTTGTCAATGCAGCAGGAAACGCAAGCGTCAGCCCGGCGGCAGCGGCCGGCTTTATCCGCAGATCGGCCATCCCCAGCCTGTCCTGGGTGTTGGAGCAAAACTGGATTTTGAACAATTTTGGTGATGTTATGACCTGCACGGTACCCATGGCACCGGGCTTGCAGGTGCCCAATCTGAGTGCAGTTAGAACACCGCATGGAACTTATCAGTTCCGGGCCTTGCCGTGGCGACTGCAAGAGCTGGACGCTTTGCCGGTAGAGGACTGGCGCGACAACCGCTATGCCCATCCACGGGCAACCCCGGAAAAAGCGTTTTGCGACTGGCTCTATCTGGGGCGATCACCGCGCAGTTCTTTGCGGTCTCCGCCGTTGGATTTGGACTATGACAAGTTCAACAAAGCACGGTTGCGACGCATTGTGGGTGCCATGGGCATTCAGGAAGCATTCGAACACTGGCTACAGAAAAAGCATCAATATGACCAGGACCCTGAGGTGCGGGAGAACACGTCATTGCGCATGACGAAGGGGTAGGCGCGCTCCATTGACCAGCGCGGCTGTCGTACCATTGACTCTCCCCCTTTCAATTTCTTGAAATTACTTCCATGACAGACCACTACGCCGTCATCGGCAACCCCATCGTTCAAAGCAAATCGCCCATTATTCACACCGCGTTTGCCCAGACCACGGGCCAAGACCTGGAATACACCAAGCTGTTGGCCCCGGTAGACGGCTTTGCGGCTGCGGTGGATGCATTTCGCGCAGCCGGTGGCAAGGGCATGAACGTGACTGCGCCTTTCAAAATGGATGCTTTTGCCTACGCCACCGAGTTGTCCGAAGGGGCCAAACTGGCCGGTGCCGTGAACGCCATGAAGTTTGAAGGCGGCAGGGTGTTGGCGCAAAACTTTGACGGTGTGGGCCTGGTGCGTGACGTGGTGCACAACCTGGCCTGCCCCTTGGCGGGTAAACGCGTGCTGGTGATCGGTGCTGGCGGTGCAACGCGTGGCGCGCTGCTGCCCATCCTGGCGCAAAAGCCTGCCCTGTTGGTGATTGCCAACCGCACGGTCAGCAAGGCGGTTGAGATTGCCGCCATCGGTGCAGCGCACGGCCTGGTTAAGGGCTGTGGCTACGCCGAGCTGAAGGGCCAGGTGTTTGATGTCGTGTTCAACGCCACATCCGCCAGCCTGACTGCCGAACTGCCACCGGTGCCTGCCACCGTATTTGGTGCCAACTGCCTGGCCTACGAACTGGCCTATGGCAAGGGCCTCACCCCCTTTTTAAAGCTGGCGCAGTCGGTGGGCGTAACGCGCCTGGCCGATGGCGTGGGCATGCTGGCCGAGCAGGCGGCCGAGGCCTTTTTGTGGTGGCGCGGCGTGCGGCCCGACACTGCGGGCGTGATTCAAACGCTGACTGTGCCGCTGGTTTAAGCCTACTTAAATTAATTTGTTAATTTAGAACGAATATGTAGAATAATCTACATATGCAATGGATCACCCTCGTCACCAGTCTCCCCACCGAAAACGCCACCGCCCGCATGCGTGCCTGGCGCACCCTTAAAGCGTCCGGCGCGGCCGTGCTGCGCGATGGCGTATACCTGCTGCCCGCCACTGACACCTGCGCCGGGCTTTTTAGCGCGGTAGCTACCGATATCGTGGACGCAGGCGGTACCGCCCTGGTGCTGGATGTGCAGCCCCAAGCGGGCACGCGCTTTGAGCCCCTGTTTGACCGCACCCCCGACTTTGCTGCGCTGCTGGCCGACATCGCCCAGCTGCGCGGCACCTTGGTGCAAGACCCACCAGCAAACGGCCTCACAGAAGCCCTGCGCCAGACCCGCAAGCTGCGCAAAGCGTTCACCAGCTTGGTGGAGATTGACTTTTGCGCTGGCGAAGCCCAGTTGCAAACGGCATCTGCCTTGCTGGAGCTAGAGGGCGCAGTGGCCCACGCCATCTCGCCCAATGAACCCCAGCCCAGAGTGGGCGACATTGCGCTGCGAAGTGCAGCGCTTTACCAAAACCGCGTGTGGGCCACCCGGGCGCGCCCGTGGGTAGACCGCTTGGCCAGCGCCTGGCTGATTCGCCGGTTTATCGACCCCCAAGCCCAGTGCCTGTGGCTGGCATCGCCGCAAGACTGTCCCAGTGGTGCGGTGGGGTATGACTTTGACGGGGCTGAATTTAGCCACGTGGGTGCACGCGTGACCTTTGAGGTGCTGCTGGCCAGTTTTGGCCTGACCGACCCTGCCTTGCAGCGCTTGGGTGGTGTGGTGCATTTCCTGGACGCTGGGGGCGTGCAGCCGCCAGAGGCTGCGGGCATAGAGAGCGTGTTGGCCGGTATGCGTGCGGGCATAGACAACGACGACACCCTGTTGGCCGCCGCCTGCGCCGTGTTCGACGGCGTGTACCAAACTTTTACATCAGGAAACCAGCATGCTTGAGGCCACCAACCCCAATTCCCAAGAAGCGCAAGCGCTAACCGCACCGGCAGCGGTGTCTTTTTGGGAAGCATTTGGCTTCTGGCTCAAGCTGGGTTTCATTAGTTTTGGGGGGCCAGCGGGCCAGATTTCCATCATGCACACCGAGCTGGTGGAGCGCAGGCGCTGGATTTCAGAGCGCCGGTTTTTACACGCCTTGAACTACTGCATGGTGTTGCCCGGCCCCGAGGCGCAGCAGCTGGCCACCTACATCGGCTGGCTGATGCACCGTACTTGGGGAGGCGTGGTGGCTGGCGCGCTGTTTGTGTTGCCATCGCTGTTCATCCTGATTGGCCT
>JBEGPS010000074.1:0-10344 GCA_041181325.1 Pseudomonadota bacterium | reverse complement strand
ATACGTCCATCGCTGCCCACACCGTGGCCGCGTTCCACGCCTTGCCGGTAAGCGCCGCTTCCGTCAGGCGGGCGCGCACCGGCGTAGCGGCCACACCACCCACGCCGATGGATGCTTTTTGCACCTTGCCGTTGCCGATGTGCAAATTGACGCCCAAGCACACGGCTGATATGTCGTCTTCAAAGCGTTTGGAGATTTTGTAAACGCGAGTAAATTCGGCCCCCGCGCTTGCCACTGCATGTGCTGCGCTGCCCCCCAAGGGGGTGCTCGCTTGCTTGGGGCGGCCCGGCGCGGCACTCGGCTCGGCCACCACTGCCTTGGGCACTTTGATCCATGCCAGCACTTCGTCCGGGGCCATCACGTTCTTGCGGTAGCTGATGTACAGCGCTTCCAGCGGCATCTCGCGGTGAACAATATTGCCGCCACTTTTTCCCTTGCTCCAGCGCATCAGCACCACATTGGCCCCTAGGGCAATTAGCAGTGGCATGGAGTCGCCAATGGGCGAGCCGTTGGCCACGTTGCCGCCCAAGGTTCCGGAGTTGCGCACCGGCATGCCCGCAAAGCGGTGGGCAAAGCTGGCGAGTTGTGGCCGGTCGGCTACCAGCGCTGCAAACGCGTCAGTCAGGGTGACCGCAGCGCCAATGGCGATGTGGTTTGGGTAGTCTTCCACGCGCCGCAGCTCCTGCACGCGGGTGACGTCCAGCACCTGGGGGAATTCCATGTGCATCTTGGTGACCCACAGGCCCACGTCGGTACAACCGGCGACCAGTTGGGCCTGCGGATGGTTGGTGCGAGCTTGCAACAAGGCAGGCAGTGTAATGGGGGAAATATATGAAGAATCAGCCCCTGGCGCCCGTGCAGTATGCGTGAGCAGCTCTAATTTTGATAGCACTTTGGCCTCATCAACCGCAACGGGCGGCAGGCTTTGCATGGCTTGCGCCGCATCCAGAATCGGCCGGTAGCCGGTGCAGCGGCACAGGTTGCCCGACAACGCGCCTTGCGCGTCAGCGCGTGTGATGGGTGCACCTTGGTGGTTTTGGTAAAGGCCAAACAGGCTCATCACAAAGCCCGGCGTGCAAAACCCGCACTGCGAGCCGTGGCACTGCACCATGGCTTGCTGGGCTGGATGTAGGCTACGGGAGGATGCAGAAGCAATGGTTTCGTCGCCGGGCCGCCCCAAGACGAAACGCGCCCCCTCGGGGGGCAGCGACCCGCGTGAGCGGTGGAGCGTGGGGGCAATATCTTCCACGGTCCACACCGCCAAACCATCCACCGAATGCGCCATGCGAATGCAGCTGTTGATGGCGCTGTACTTGAGCTTGCCGCTCTGCGCCTCACCAATCACCACGGTGCACGCACCGCAATCGCCTTCGCCACAACCCTCTTTGGTGCCAGTGCAGTGCAGGTCTTCGCGCAGCACTTCCAGCAAGGTGCGGGTGGTGGGAACGTTATTGAGGGTGATGACCTCGCCATTGCGCACGAAGTGAATGGTTTTGAGGTTAGGGCTGGCATGGTCGGGAGCGTTCATAACGAAGAGTCCTCAAACGAAAGGGTAATCAACTAGGCTATCGGTATTTTTACGCATTAGCATATGGCATTAAGCTTGCTTTTACCCTAGTTGCGTTGCCTATGCCTATGACCACCCCCCGACTTCAACTAACCGGAATTACCAAGGCCTACCCGGGTGTGGTGGCCAATAGCGATGTGTCCCTCACTGTTATGCCCGGCCAAACCCACGCGGTGCTGGGTGAAAACGGCGCGGGCAAGTCCACGCTGATGAAGATTATTTACGGCTCGGTCAAACCCGATGCGGGCCAAGTGCTATTCAATGGCAAGCCTGCCAATATTCGCAACCCCAAAGAGGCGCGGGCCCTGGGCATCAGCATGGTGTTTCAGCACTTCAATTTGTTTGACACCATTACCGTGGCCGAAAACGTGTGGCTGGGGCTGGACAAGGCGCAAAGCCTGGAGCAAGTCACCGCCAGCATCACCGCTAAAGCCGCGGAATACGGCCTGGATATTGACCCCAGCCGTCCGGTGCACACCCTCAGCGTGGGCGAAATGCAGCGTGTCGAAATCATCCGCGCTCTGCTCACCAGCCCGCAGTTATTGATCCTGGACGAGCCCACCTCGGTGCTCACCCCGCAGGCGGTGGAAAAGCTGTTTGTGGTGCTGAAAAAACTGGCGTCTGAGGGCTGCAGTATTTTGTACATCTCGCACAAGTTGCACGAGATCCGTGAGCTGTGCAACGCCTGCACGGTGCTGCGCGGCGGCAAAGTGACCGGCGTGTGCAACCCTTCTGAGGAATCTAATGCCTCGCTCTCGCGCCTGATGATTGGTGCTGAGCCGCCTTTGCTTGAACGCAATGCACGCACCGCGGGCGCAGCGGTCATGCATGTGAAGGGTCTGAGCCTGGAGCGTGAAGACCAGTTCGGCGTCGACCTGAAAGGCATTCACCTGCAGGTGCGTGCAGGCGAGGTGGTAGGCATTTCCGGTGTGTCGGGCAACGGCCAGAAAGAGCTGCTGTATGCGCTGTCGGGCGAAGACTGCCGGGCACCTAGGGGTAGCATCTACATGGGCGACGCCGATGTGTCGCACGTTCACCCCGGCGTGCGGCGCAAGCTGGGCCTGCACTTTGTGCCCGAAGAGCGCTTGGGCCGGGGTGCCGTGCCTACGTTAAGCCTGGCGCACAACATGCTGCTGACCCGCACCGAATCCATCTCGTACCCCAAGTTTGCCGGTGGCTGGATTCGGGTGCGTCAGTTGGAGGACCACGCGGCGCGCATCATCAAAGCGTTCAACGTCAAGGCCAATGGGCCTACCGCAGCCGCACGTTCGCTCTCGGGCGGTAACTTGCAAAAATTCATTGTGGGCCGCGAGATTGATGCCGCTCCTAAACTGTTCATCGTGTCACAGCCTACCTGGGGCGTGGACGTAGGCGCTGCGGCGCAGATTCGCGGCGAAATCTTGGCGTTGCGTGACGCGGGTTGTGCGGTACTGGTGGTCAGCGAAGAGCTGGACGAGCTGTTTGAAGTGTGTGACCGCCTGCATGTGATTGCCCACGGCAAGTTGTCACCTTCGGTGCCGATTGCCGAGGCCACGGTAGAAAAGATTGGGGAATGGATGAGTGGATTGTGGGAACTTGAGGGCACCGCAGTTGCTGTGGAGGTGGCCCATGGCTAAATCTGGTTTGAAACTGGAAGCCCGGCCCCAGCCTTCTAAAGCCTGGGGCTATGGCTCACCCGTATTGGCGCTCTTGGTCACCGTGGTGATTGGTGTAGTGCTGTTCGTCGCCTTGGGCAAAGACCCGGTGCGCGGGCTGCAGGTGTTTTTCTGGGAGCCCGTAAAAAGTGGCTATGCGCTGGGTGAACTGGTGGTCAAGGCCACACCGCTGCTGGTGATTGCGCTGGGGCTGGCAGTGTGCTTTCGCTCCAATGTATGGAATATTGGTGCCGAGGGGCAGTACATCATTGGCGCTGTCGCCGCCAGTGGGGTTGCTTTGCTGGCCGAGAAAACCACGGGCGGCTGGATTGTGGTGCCCATCGTGATGGCGGGCATTCTGGGCGGCATGTTTTGGGCTGGCATTACTGCGTTCTTGCGCGACAAGTTCAATGCCAACGAGATTCTGGTCAGTTTGATGATGGTCTATGTGGCGGTGCAAGTGCTGGGCTATTTGGTCTACGGCCCGTGGAAAGACCCACTGGGCTACAACTTTCCGCAAACCAAAACCTTTGAGGCGGTGACCCGCATCCCGCGTCTGTTTGAAGGCTCGCGCATGAGCATTGGCGTGTTGCTGGCCTTGGTCGGCGTCGCTGGGGTGTGGATTTTTCTATTCCGCACCCGGGCTGGCTTTGCCCAGCAGGTGGGCGGCTTGGCACCAGCGGCGTCGCGCTACGCCGGGTTTTCATCACGCAAAGCGTTGTGGACTGCGCTGCTGGTCTCTGGCGGCATGGCCGGGCTGGCGGGCGCGCTGGAGGTGGCCGGGCCTATCGGTCAGCTTACGCCCTACGTGCCAGCAGGCTATGGATTCGCCGCCATCATCGTGGCCTATGTGGGGCGCTTGCACCCGGTGGGCATGGTGTTCTCGGCGTTGCTTATGAGCATGTTCTACATCGGCGGTGAGTTGGCCCAGTCTCGCCTGGGGTTGCCTAAATCGCTCACAGGCGTGTTCCAAGGGCTGCTGCTCTTTAGCTTGCTAGCCTGCGACACCTTGGTGAACTACCGACTCAAATGGGTCTTTGCCGCTGGAGGAAAAAAATAATGGATTCCTACGCATTACTTATCGCGGCCACCTTGAACGCGGGCACGGTGCTGGCCATTGCGTCACTGGGCCTGCTGATCAACGAGAAAGCCGGCATCGTCAACCTGGGGGCAGAGGGCATGATGCTGTGCGCTGCCATTGCCGGATTTGCCACCGTGGTGCATACCGGTAGTGACGTGGCCGGTTTCATGGCCGGCATAGCCGCCGGGGCTGTGATGGCCGCCATATTTGGCGTGTTGGTGATCTGGCTTAACACCAACCAATATGCCACCGGCTTGGCGCTGAGTTTGTTTGGCGGCGGCTTTTCTGCATTTGCGGGGATTGCCTACGTGCAAGAAAAAATGCCCGAACGCACCAACTTTGCCATTCCTGGCTTATCAGATATTCCCTTCTTTGGCCCTGCGTTGTTTCGCCACCACCCCATGGTCTACCTCACGGTGATTTTTGCGTTGGCGTTGATCTGGTTTTTGTACCGCACCCGTGCGGGCCTGATTTTGCGCAGCGTGGGCGAAAGCCCTGAGTCGGCCCATGCGCTGGGCTACCCTGTGCGTGCCATTCGCCTGCTGGCGGTGGTTGTGGGCGGGGCGCTATGTGGTTTGGCCGGTGCTTATATCTCTGTGGTGTACACGCCGCTGTGGGTGGAGGGCATGGTTGCGGGCAAGGGCTGGATCGCGCTGGCGCTGACCACGTTTGCCACGTGGCGTCCGGCACGCGTATTGCTTGGTGCGTATCTGTTCGGTGGTGTCACCATGTTGCAGTTTCATCTTCAGGGTATTGGCGTAGACGTGCCCAGCCAGTTCCTGACCATGCTGCCCTATGTGGCTACCATCGTTGTTTTGGCCCTGATATCCCGTAACCCGCGGTGGATTCGTATTAATATGCCTGCTTCCATCGGCAAGCCGTTCTATCCGGGTACTTGATGTGTGGTTGTTTCGTTTTCATCCCTCGTTTTTTTATAAGGAAGTGACATGACAGATTTGCAAAAGCGCGCTTTGTTCAAAATGGCAGCCCTCACGGCGGTCGCCAGCGCCGCCTTGGTGGGTTGCGGCAAGAAAGAGGAACCAGCTCCTGCGCCAGCGCCGGCACCCGCCGCATCGGCACCTGCACCCAAGCCAGAACCCCTCAAAATCGCCTTTGCCTACGTTGGCCCTGTGGGCGACGGTGGCTGGACATTTGCGCACGACAACGCTCGCAAAGCGCTGGAAAAAGAATTTGGTGACAAGATCGTCACCTCTTTTGTGGAAAACGTGCCTGAGTCTGCAGACGCAGAGCGCGTCATCCGCGAAATGGCCACTAGCGGCAACAAGCTGATCTTCGGTACGACCTTCGGTTATATGGAGCCCATGCTCAAGGTTGCGCCCGACTTTAAGGATGTGAAGTTTGAGCATGCCACCGGCTACAAACAAGCCGAGAACATGCGCACCTACGATAGCCGCACCTATGAGGGCGCGTATATGGCGGGTGTTATTGCAGGCAAGATGACCAAGACCAACACGCTGGGCGTGGTGGCTTCGATCCCAATTCCTGAAGTGATCCGCAACATCAACAGCTTCACCCTGGGTGCCCAAAGCAGCAACCCCAAGGTCAAGACCAAAGTTGTTTGGGTGAACGGCTGGTTTGACCCACCCAAGGAAACCGAAGCAGCAACGTCGCTGATCAACGGCGGCGCGGACGTGTTGTTCCAGAATACCGACTCCCCTGCTGTTTTGAAGACCGCTGAAGCCAAGGGCAAGCGCGCCTTCGGTTGGGATTCCGACATGACTGCCTACGGTCCCAAGGCCCATCTGGCATCGGCCGTCATCAATTGGGGCCCCTACTACATCAAGGCCACCAAGGAAGCGCTGGGCGGCTCTTGGAAGGGCGGCACAGGCTCCTGGATGGGCGTGAAAGACGGCGCCATTGACATCGTGTCTATCGCCGAAGATGTTCCCGCTGAAACCAAGGCCAAGATCGAAGAAGTGAAAAAAGGCTTGACTGATGGCACATTCGCCATCTGGAAAGGCCCTCTGAAAGACAACACCGGCAAAGACATCTTGAAAGACGGCGAAACCGCTGACGACAAGTTCCTCTCCGGCGTGAACTTCTACGTCAAGGGCGTGGAAGGCAAGGTTCCCGGCGCAAAGTAATCGCTGGCTGAGTAAAAAAGGGCCGCCTGCGAGCGGCCCTTTTTAATTTTTGGAGTCTTACGATGCCCAACTACCCTGTTATCAAGCCTGTAGCCGCTGATCGCATGCCTGCGCTGTTGCGCGCCATGCCCAAGGCCGAGTTGCATATGCACATTGAAGGCTCACTCGAGCCTGAACTGATGTTCGCCTTGGCCAAACGCAACAACGTGCCGCTGCGCTTTGCCAGCGAACAAGCCCTGCGCGATGCCTATGTGTTCAATAACTTGCAAGAGTTTTTGGACATCTACCACGAAGGCACCATGGTGCTCAAAACCGAGCAAGACTTTTATGACATGACCTGTGCCTACCTGGCGCGGGCGCAGGCTGACAATGTGCTGCACACCGAGATTTTCTTTGATACCCAGACCCACACCGGCCATGGCCTCAGCGCTGACACGGTGATCAATGGCCTATACCGCGCTTGTGCCGATGCCCCTGCCAAGTTCGGTATGACCGCCTCACTCATCCTGTGCTTCTTGCGCCACCTGAGCGAAGAAGAAGCCTTTGAATGCCTGGAGCAAGCACTGCCGCTGCGCGACAAAATTGTGGGTATTGGCCTGGCCTCTAGCGAGGTGGGTCACCCGCCTGAAAAATTTGCCAAAGTATTTGCGCGCGCCCGCGAGCTAGGTTTTCGTTTGGTGGCCCATGCCGGTGAAGAAGCGCCACCCGCCTACATTTGGAGCGCACTCGATGTGCTCAAAGTAGAACGCATCGACCACGGCGTGCAAGCCATCCACGACGCAGCGCTAATGCAGCGCCTGGTCCAAGACAAAATGCCGCTCACCGTGTGCCCCTTGTCCAACCTGAAGCTGCGCGTTTTTCCTGATCTGGCGCAGCACAACATCGGCCGCATGCTGGACGCAGGCATTGTGGCCACCATTAACTCGGACGATCCCGCTTACTTCGGTGGCTACATGAACGAGAACTTCACCCAGACCTTTGCCGCGCTAGGGCTGGGTTCGCAGTATGCCTACACGCTGGCCCGCAATAGTTTCAATGCGAGTTTCATCGAAGAGTCGGCACGAACAAAGTACATACAACGCCTGGACGAAGCATTCGCCACCTTCGAGTAACGACTAGCAAGTCACCCAAAGCAAGGGAGGGCGGTATAGGTGTTTTGCGAAGGTACAGGAGGAGCCCGAAGGGCGGAGGACACGAAGCAAAACGCCTATACCGCCCTCCCTTGCGCCCGCCCCGCCCTACCGCTGCTGAATGTCTCTAACCGTCTGCCGCGCCTTGGGCAGCCAGCCGAATTTGTGCCAACGAATCCACATCAGATACCCGCGCAGGCACTCATCTGCAACATAGGCAATCCAGATGCCCGGCAGCCCAAAATGCCGCCCCAACACATACGACCCCACACCCAGCAGCAAAATTTGCGACGCCACACTGGCCTGCACCGGGTAATGCACATCGCCCGCAGCGCGCAGCGTGCCAATCACAATCAGGTTAAAAACACGTCCGATCTCTAGCACCACCGAAATCCACAGCAGCGTGGTAGCAGCAGCAATGACCACTGGATCACGGGTGAATATGCGCATTAGCCACGGCGCGCTGATGGCAGCCAGCAAGGCCAGCGAGCCCGATGCCAGCATGCCGTTGCGCACCGCCTTGCGCACCAGCTTATCGGCCTCTTTGAACTTTTTGGCCCCGATGAGCCGCCCCACCATGATCTCGCAGGCCCAACCAATGGCCATGCTGGTCAGCAACACGTATTTCAGCGTCTGCAAGGTGTACGACGACGTGGCCAGCGCCACCACGCCCAAACGCGCTGTGGCAGACAGCGCCACCATGAAGTTCAAGCGGTAAATCAGTTCCAGCGCAGCGCCGGGCAGGCCCACACGCAGCGCAGGTTTGAGGTAGTCCCAGCGAATGCGCCACCAGTCGGCAGCTTTGGGGATGAGGTCCATGCCGCGCCGCCACAATATAAGGTGCAGCACCAAGCCCACGCAGCGGCTCACAAAATACGCCAACGCAAAGCCGTTGAGGCCCATCCCATCCCAGCTGTCCCAGCCGCGCATCAGCGGTATGGCCAGCAGCAGGTGCGTGCCATGCATCACCATCATCACCCAGAATGATTTACGTGCCTGTAGGTGGGCACGCAATATGGCCGCCATGCACAGGTTGTAGGCCTCCAGCACCATGCTGGGTGCCAAAAACATCATGTACTCCAGCGCCAGCGGCTGCACTTCTTCGGGGGCATTCAGGATATCCAGCGTGAAGTCACCCGCAAACAGCAGCCACGCTGCTGCAATCAGCCCCAGCCAAGTGCAGGCGCTCAGCACGGTGAGTGCGGTTTGTTTTACCAATAGTTTGTTGCCACTGCCCAAATACTGCGTCACCACCACGCCGCCGCCAATTGCCATCACCCGGAACAGCACGTTCAGTGTTTCCAGCACCTGCTGCGACAGCGCAAAACTGCCGGCTGAAATGTCGGACTCCTGCGACGCGAGCCACAGGCCCACCATGGCCACGGTAATGCCCAGGACAAACTCCCCAAAAATGGGGGCGGCTATGGATGTAAGGTGGGTGCGGTTGGAAGGGCGTATGTCGGCCATGAAGCGATAATAGCGGTTGGTTTCGTAACTCCGGCGTAACCCGCTTTTCTGTTTTTCGGAGTCATGTAGAGGACTACCATGATTAAAAACCTCGCAGCCCAGGCACGTTTGCCGCAAGGTGCTGCTTGTTGTGAAACCTGTTTCGCTGTTACGGCTTTTGCATCGGGGGCAGCGCGGGCATGAGCTACCAAGTCAAAGAAATTTTTTACACACTCCAAGGCGAAGGCGCTAACGCCGGTCGGCCTGCGGTGTTCTGCCGTTTTGCGGGCTGCAACCTGTGGTCTGGTCGCGAGCAAGACCGTGCTACTGCCGTGTGCCAGTTTTGTGACACTGACTTTGTGGGGACTGACGGCACGCTGGGTGGCAAATTTGCCGATGCGCAAGCGCTGGCCGCGCGCATTGCCGCCCAATGGCCTACCGAGGCGCACGACCACCGCATGGTGGTACTGACTGGCGGTGAACCGCTGCTGCAGGTGGATACCGCCCTGATTGACGCGTTGCATGCGCAGGGCTTTTTCATTGCGGTCGAAACCAATGGCAGCCTTGCTGCGCCCGCAGGCATTGACTGGGTTTGCGTCAGCCCCAAGGCGGGAGCGCCGTGGGTGCAGCGCCAGGGGCACGAACTCAAGCTGGTTTGGCCGCAAGCGGGCATCGACATCGCCGAGTGCGAAGCCGCCCACTTCACCCACCACTACCTGCAACCCATGGACAACGCGCAGCGCGTTGGCAACTTCGCCCATGGCGATAACACCCAGACCTGCATTACGCACTGTCTGCAGCACCCCACATGGCGTTTGTCCTTGCAAACCCACAAGATCACAGGCATCCGATGAATACGAAAGAACAGCAATCATCAGGGGGCAGCGACCCGCGCAGCGGCGGAGCGTGGGGGTCTCAATTCGAGATCAGCCAGTCCTTCTTTTTTGACGCCGCCCACACCCTGCGGCGCGATATTGAAGCCGAAGGCAGCCGCCGCATTCACGGCCACACCTACAACGCCGAGGTCACGTTGTCGGGTCAGATCGACTCTGCCACCGGCATGGTGCTCGATCTGGGTCTGGTACGCCAGGCCATTGACCGCCTGCGCCCTCAACTGGACCACCATTTTCTGGACGAAGTGCCAGGCCTGGGCCCGGCGACGCTGGAAAATTTGGCTGCGTTTATCTGGCGCTCTATGGCCCAAGAATTAGCGGGGCTGGTTCAGGTTCGCGTCTGGCGCCAAGGCGTGGGCGACAGCTGCACCTTGCGCTAGGCCCTTGTGCCGTTCAAGCTATAGCCCATGAAAGCCTACCGCGCCTCCCTGCTCTGGTTTGCCCCGCACATTGAGGGCCCCGCCCGCGCTGTGTTTGAAGAAGACGGC
>JBEGPS010000073.1:0-25657 GCA_041181325.1 Pseudomonadota bacterium | reverse complement strand
CTGCCGCTTTGTCGCGCCAAACCAAAGCGCCCACGTCAGGCAAGTCGGCCTCAATGTTCATGGGGCAGTTGCCGCGAATGCCAGTAAAGCCGCTGTGCATCTCACTGCAGATGCTGCGCGCACGGGCACGGGCGGTGCGCTCTGTGGGCCAGAGCTTTTTGTCGGGATATTGCTCTGCCACGTATTCGGCAATCGCCAGGGTGTCCCACACTGTCAAGTCATCGTCTTGCAGCACCGGCACTTTGGACACCGGGGTCACGCTGGCCAGCGCTGTGCGGAAGGTGGAACCCGCCTCGAACGAGTCAAAGCGCACCTTGACTTCTTCAAACGCAATGCCCGCCTGCTTGAGCAGTACCCACGGGCGCATGGACCAAGAAGAGTAGTTTTTATTGCCGATGACCAGTTTCAACATGGGGTGTCCTTGTGCTTTGAAGTGTTAATAGTAGAGCTTCGCGCGTGTTTTATTGATGACAAAAAGGCCGCGCAGTGATGCCTTGGTAGTTACGGCAAATCCGCCCCCAGCTCCGGCGCAGCCGCGTCCCGTGGCCCCACCATGCCCAAGCGCGCTTTAAGCGACTGGGGCTGGCCAGTGATCAGCGCGGCGTAGTTGGTGGTGTTGGACAGCACTTTTTTCACGTAGTCACGAGTTTCGCTAAACGGCACGTTCTCAGCCCAAATGGCGGCCTCCACGGTGGGCGCACCGGATTGCCCGCGCCAGGCCCGGGGGCGGCTGGGGCCGGCGTTATAAGCGGCTGCGGCCATGGGCATGGAGCCGTTAAAGCTGTCCAGCACCAGTTTGAGGTAGCCGGTGCCGATGGCAATGTTGGTGTCGCGGTCGGTAATTTGCTGGGGCTGAAAGTCCACCATGCCAATTTTCTTGGCGGTCCATTTGGCTGTGGCGGGCATGACCTGCATCAGGCCAGAGGCACCCACGCCGGAGCGCGCATCCATGATGAAACGGCTTTCCTGGCGAATCAGGCCGTAAACATAGGCAGGGTCTAGCCCGATTTGCTTGGTGCGGGTTACAACCGCCGCCTTGAACGGCATGGGGTAGCGCTGGTCTTGGTCGATGGTGTTTTTGGTGCGTTCGCTGGTATTGATGCAGCGGTCCCAAACCTCGGCGCGACAGGCGACGTCGGCAGCGGCCAGCAGGCTGCGGTCGTCCATGCCGCCGCGCACATGCAGGTTGGTGGTGTAGTTCCACTCGCGTACGCCCTCAGGCCGCAGGCCGATTTGAATGGCGTACAGCGCGCGCACCAGGCCGGGGTTCACTCGGGCGGTCTCTTTTTCTTCAGGGGTGAGTGGGGCGGGGCGCTCTGGGGTGGTGATGCGCTGGCCCAGTTCTTCCAGTGCGAGTTGCTCATAAAAACTGCGCACGCCAGCAATGCTTTCGAATTGGCGCAGCGCGCCGCTGCGGGCGGCGTCGGTGCTGGCCAGGTTGATCTGCGCACGGGTTTTCCAATACACCCAGGTCGGGTCTTTGCGCATTGACTCTGGCATGGCGGTAATGGCCTGGTCCACCTGCGCCCAGCGCCCGGTCCGCAGCGCAGCGCGTGCGGCCCAGGCCAGGTGGTCTTCGTGCATCTGCGCAAACTGGCCTTTGGCAAAGTAGGTGGGTGCGTCATCGGAAAGGCGCTGCGCTGCACGCTTGCCAATGACGCCCCAAATCCAGCTGCGCTCTTCAGAAGTGAGCTGTGTTTTCCAGCGCAAGTGCTCCACTTCAACCGCGGCTTCTGCGGGGTCCAGGTAGGCTTGGCGAATGAGGGCCAGCGACACCAGTTCGCGCGTTTGCGGGCGCAGCGCGGTGAGTTTGTCGTTGAGGTATTTACCAGGGTTGAGGTAGATGTTGTTAACGGTTTTAACCCAACTGTCGTTCAGAATTCCCACCGCTTGAGTGGTTACGCGCAGGCGGTCGTTTTCCATCCCTAAGCGGGCGCGTATCCAGGCCGGGTGTACTTGTGTGGAGCGGTCTTTGATGAGCTGCTCGGCTGCGGCGGCGCAGCCTTCGTCCGCGTCTTTGAGCGACAGCCAGGCCTCAGTCACTGCGGCGGTCACGTCTGCGCCGCTGCTTAAATGGTCGGCCAACAGGGCGTAGCAGCGGACCGATTTGTCGTCGTTCATGCGGTATTTGGGGTACTCGCGGTTAAAGGCCTGCCAATCGCGGTTGCGGCCCAGCATGTGCAGCCACTCGTTGCGCAGCTTGTCTTCTTGGTAGCTACCGCTGTAGCGGGCCAGGAAGTCTTGAATCTCAGTGCTGCCAGCCTCACCCATACGCGCTGATAGCTCCCAGTAAGCGGCCCAGGGCTCTAGCGTGGAGCCACTCGCTTGGGGAAGTAAGGCGGTGAGGCGCTTGCGGTCATGCACTTTGTAGGCTTGCGCCATGTCCAAAATGGTCTCCACGGTGTGGCTGTTGTCGCGCCCTTGCGCGAGTGAGTTAGAAAATGGGGTAGACACCAGTGCGCCCGCGAGGGCGAACGATGTCAGAATGGCTGAAAACTGCATGTGGGGATTATGGACAACTCAGAAGCATTGAAAGTGGCGCAAAAAAAAGCCCTGCGCAAAGAACTATTAACGCAACGCCTGAACCTGCCTGATCGCCTCCAGCGGGCGGATTTGTTGCAGCGGGTGATGCGCATCTGGTTGGTGGGCAGGCCCGACACGGTCATCGGTGCCTATTGGCCCATTAAGGGTGAATTCGATCCACTGCCCGCCCTGCACCGTTGGAAAGAAGACGGTGAATTGCTCGATCAACCGCAGTTGCGCCGTATCGGCCTTCCGGTGGTGAATAAAGAGCACAAAACCATGACGTTTCATGCTTGGTACCCTGGTTGTCCCATGGAAGAAGACGCCTATGGCATCCCTAAACCCAAAGACACGGAAGTAATAACCCCAACCTTGTTGTTCGCACCCTGTGTGGGCTACGGCCCGGGTGGCTACCGCCTGGGCTATGGGGGGGGGTTTTACGACCGCATGCTGGCGTCTTTAGAGCCCAAGCCGTTCACTGTGGGGTTGGGTTTTGGGGTAGGCTATGTGCCGGACTTTGAGGCCGAACCACACGATATGCCGCTAGATGCCATCCTGAACGACAACGGCGTAGTCTGGCCGGTTTAATTTTTATTCAAAAGATATCGCAATGAACGCAATCACAACATCGCACTCCAACGCTGCAAGCGCAGTAGAGGTCGTCATCATGGCCGCGGGCAAAGGCACCCGTATGAAAAGCAAGCTGCCCAAGGTGCTGCACCGCATTGCCGGGCGGGCATTGCTAAAACATGTGGTGGACACTGCAGCCCAGTTGGCGGCCCGCAAAGTGGTGGTGATTACCGGCCACGGCGCTACAGAAGTAGAAGCAGCTTGCGCAAGCTACACGGGCTCTGCAGCCGATTTTTCCTTGCAATGTGTGCGCCAGGAGCCACAGCTTGGCACAGGCCACGCTGTGCAACAGGCAGTGCCTGCGCTGGCTGACGATGCAGTAGTGGTGGTGCTGTCTGGCGATGTGCCTTTGACGCAGGCCGACACACTGTTTCACCTGATTGCAGCGTCTGGCGGCAAGGCCTTGGCCCTGCTAACACTAGAGATGCCAAACCCCACTGGCTACGGACGCATTGTGCGTAACAGTGAAGGCACCGTGCAGGCCATCGTGGAGCATAAAGATGCCAGCGACGCGCAGCGCGCCATTACCGAGATTTACAGCGGCATCATGGCCGTGCCTGCAGCCCAGCTTAAGCAATGGCTGGCACGCTTGGACAACAAAAACGCACAAGGTGAGTTCTATCTGACCGATATTGTGAAATTTGCCGTGGCCGACGGCGTGCCTGTGGTGGGCCACAAAATCACCGATGCCGTGCAAGTGGCGGGCGTCAACAGCCCGGTGCAACTGGCCGAGCTGGAGCGTGCCTACCAATTGCAACAAGCCCACCGCCTGATGGAGGCTGGTGTGCGTCTGGCCGACCCGGCGAGGTTGGATGTGCGTGGCGACCTGCTGTGCGCGCACGACGTGGGCATTGACGTGAACTGCGTGTTCATGGGCCAGGTGAGCTTGGGCGAGGGCGTGACGATTGGTGCGAACTGCGTGATTGCCAACGCGGTGATTGAGGCGGGTGCAGTCATTCATCCGTTCACCCATATTGACGGCGAAAAGCTGGGTGTCACAGTGGGCGCAGGAGCGTTAATTGGCCCATTTGCGCGGCTGCGGCCCGGTGCACGACTGGGTGCTGAGGTGCACATTGGCAATTTTGTGGAGGTCAAAAACTCCACCTTGGCCAATGGTGCAAAAGCCAACCACTTAGCCTACTTGGGAGACACCACCGTGGGTGAGCGCGTGAATTTTGGTGCGGGCAGCATTACTGCCAACTACGATGGGGCCAACAAACACCGCACCGTGATTGAGGCCGACGTGCATGTGGGCAGCAACTGCGTGCTGGTTGCCCCTGTCACTATTGGCACCGGCGGCACTATAGGCGGTGGCTCCACCATCACTAAGAACACGGAGCCTGGCACATTAAGCGTGGCGCGTGGCAAGCAGGTCAGCATCGCCAACTGGTCACGGCCAAAAAAGATCGTTAAATCTTAAACAAGCGAGTTGTCCGTGACCGCCATCGCACAGGGGTTTGTGGATGGCGGGCGCAGCGTTCAATTGGCCTTTACAGCTGCTTAACGCTGGGCTTCAACTTCTACATCGACCCTGCGGTCAGGCTGTAGGCATGTTATGAGCGCAGGAGTGGTCTTATTACCTTTGCAGTCTTCAGGCTTGGTTACCGGGTTGGTTTCGCCACGGCCAATGGCAGACACTTTGGCTGCATCTAATCCACTGGTGGTTACCAAATATTGCTTAACTGCATCAGCGCGCCGCTGTGACAGCTTCTGGTTGTAGTCCGAACTACCCAAGCGGTCGGTGTTGCCCTCCACACGCACCTGGCTGTAGCTGCTGCCTTTGAGTTCTTGCGAGAAGGTATCCAGTGCGGCGCGGCCATCAGGGCGTATACCGGATTGATCGAACCCGAACAAAGAGTCGGCTGAAAACTGCATGCGCTTGGGCAAGACAGGCGCTGGCGGCGGCATGGGCGCAACGGGAGCCAAGGCCACAGGGGCCGGTGCGGGCTCCATGGGCATTGGTGTAGGGGCAGGCGAAGGTGCAGGGGCAGGTGCTACATAAGCCGGCGACACAGTTGCGACTCTTTCCCGAGCCTGGCGGCCAAACGGAAACACCAAAGACATCGAGAAAACATTGACATCACCATGGTTGCCCACACCATCTTTGAGTCGGTAGCGCTCAGCTTCGCCGCGCAGCAACACATTGGGGGTAAATGCGTACTGCATGCCTACACCTACTTTTAGGTTGGTTTCTCGCTCGTTGGGGCTGGCGTTGATGCCCCCACCCACCGCTGTGCCGTTGAAGGCATCGCGGGTATTGGCATACTGAATTCCAAGCCGCCCAAGCAGCGCAAATTTATCTGTCAATGGTGCGGTGCCTACCAAGTCAAGGTGAATGCCCTCGACTTCATATTTTCCGTTGAGGGTGCCACTAGGCGCGTTGGCTGAGTAACTGAACTTGCCAAGGTTGAAGTAGCCGCCTTCAATCGCAATGTTGCGGTTAAGTTGATAGCCCCCAAATAAGCGGTAAGCCGTATCTTGCTGCTCATGGCCCATAGAGCTTGTGGCGTAAGCACCCAGCAGGCTGTTGGATGTGGCTTGCTCATCCAATGCGGAGTGCGACTGTCCAACAGACAGCCCACCGTAGTAGTAGCTGTCCTCTTGGGACCAGGCGGCTTGGGTCATCACTAAGCCAATGCCAGCAATGCTGAGTAGACGTAACGCGGGGTTGGTTTTCATAAATGGGTCTTTCAAAGAATCTGACTGGGAAGGCTGAGGCAGGTTGTGCCACAACGGTCATCTTCGGCGTGTGCCCGCATGGGGTCTGTTCGAAAGCGCACGGTCTTGCGACTTAATGCCATTTACGCTTGGCAGCTAGAGGTCAAAATAGACACACCATGCAAGTTATTCGCTACGTCAACGCCCGCCGTTACTATCGCCTTGTCTTGGGCCGCGCCGTTTTTGCGTTGTTGTTTTTGATCAGTCCAGTTTGGGCTGCCGTACCAACTGCGGCTCAACTGCAGTCTGCATACATCGCCATGGCTGGAGAGATGGCCGCCAGCCCTTTTAAGCGGCCATTGCTCATGCAGAGTCAGCAGGCCCAAAACGGATTGGTGGGCGATATTTATGCAGTGGTGGAGCATCCCATGCAAACCGTGCGCACTGAGCTGAGCGTGGCGGGGAACTGGTGCAACATCATGCTGCTGCACAGCAATACCAAGTACTGCCGTGCTGAATTGGATAGCAAGCGACCGCGCTTGGCTGTATATATCGGAACGAAAGAACCGCAAGAGTTAGCGCGCAGCACCCGCGCTGATTTCAGCTTTCAGGTGGTGTCTGCCACATCAGAGTATTTAGAGGTAGCACTGGCTGCACCCAGCGGCCCCATAGGCACCAGCAATTACCTGATTCGCCTGCAGGCAGTTCCGCTGGCGGGTGGCAAAACGTTTTTGCACTTCACCTATTCGTACTCCGTCAACGCACTAGGCCGCATGGCCATGAGCGCTTATTTAATGACGGGTGGTTTGGGCAAAGTAGGGTTCACGGTGGTGGGCAGCCCAGCAGCAGACCCACCGCAATACATTGATGGTGTGCTGGCCCTACTAGAGCGCAACACCATGCGCTATTTTTTGGCAATAGACACTTTTTTGCAGTTTGCCAGCGAGCCCTCCGAAAACCAGTTGGACAAACGCTTGCGCACTTGGTTTGCCGCAGTAGAGCAGTACCCGCGCCAATTGCATGAAATGGATTTGCAGGCCTACTTGGCCATGAAACGTGCTGAATACGTACGCCAGCAATTGGCGCCTTAATGTGAATTAGCGGGGGATGGGCAGTTCAGCGCCAAACTTGCTGCGCTTGATACTGAAGAACGTCTTGATATTGCGCACATTGGCATTGCTGGTAAATAACCGTTGGGTTAGCGCCTGATAAGCGGGCATGTCGTGCGTGTGTACAACCAAACAAAAATCAGGTCCTGGTGATACGCGGTAGCACTGTTGCACTCCAGAATCACTTGCGACCCGTTGTTCAAATGCGTCGAGCGACGTTGTATCTTGCCGGTCTAGAGTGATCTCCACAATAGCCGTCAGCCCATGGCCTAGTGTTGCAGCCATGCGTTCGGGGTTGAGCACGGCAATGCGCCGCTCTATCAGCCCAGCATTCTCCAGGCGCTTGACTCTGCGCAAACACGTGGGCGGCGAGGTGTGCACCAGGGCTGCCAAGGCCTGATTGCTCAGAGATGCGTCTTTTTGCAAGTGATACAGAAGCGCTAGATCTGTAGCATCTGGATTCAATGATTCCATAAAGTAATGGTAAATGAAATTTATTGTCGTCAATAATATTTTTTGAAATTATCCGCCAATAAATTTTTATAAATGACTACTTATTTCGTTTGACGGTGTCTAACATTGCAATATCCATTTCAAGGAGTTTCTATGTGTGGCATCGTCGGTGCGGTTTCTACCCGCAATATCGTTCCCGTGTTGGTGCAAGGACTTGAACGTCTGGAATACCGTGGCTATGACTCGTGTGGGGTTGCGGTGTACGCGCAAGACGCACAGCCCGGTTTACGCAGGGCCCGCAGCACTTCACGCGTAGCCGAACTCAATGAACAGGTTGCCTCCGGTGCCGTGGTGGGCACCTTGGGGATTGCCCATACGCGTTGGGCAACCCATGGAGCGCCGGCAGTACACAACGCACATCCGCACTTCAGCCACGGCACTGGGCCAGACGCATCTGCTCGGCCTGGCCGGATTGCATTGGTGCACAACGGCATTATTGAAAACCATGACGACCTGCGAGCTGAGCTTAAGGCCATGGGCTATGTGTTTGAAAGCCAGACTGACACCGAGGTGATTGCCCATTTGATCGACAGCTTGTTCGATGGCGATTTGTTTGAAGCGGTTAAAACTGCAATTGCCCGCCTGCACGGTGCCTATGCCATTGCAGTGTTCTGCAAAGATGAGCCGCACCGTCTGATTGGCGCGCGTGCAGGCTCACCCTTGATTTTGGGTGTGGGTAAAGACGGCCAAGAGCACTTTTTGGCGAGCGATGCCA
This sequence comes from Pseudomonadota bacterium, assembly GCA_041181325.1. Taxonomy (GTDB): domain Bacteria; phylum Pseudomonadota; class Gammaproteobacteria; order Burkholderiales; family Burkholderiaceae_C; genus Allorhodoferax. Next base: position 17,509 of record JBEGPS010000073.1, on the reverse strand, counting down.
TGGCTTTGGCTGGTGTAACTGATCAAATCGTGTACCTCGAGGAGGGCGATTTGGTGGATGTGCAGTTGGGGAAATACTGGCTGTTTGACAAGGCACGCAAGGCAGTGACGCCTGCACAGCGCCCAGTTAAGACCGTGCTGGCGCACAGTGGAGCAGCTGAGTTAGGGCCCTATCGGCATTACATGCAGAAAGAGATTTTCGAGCAACCGCGTGCCATTGCTGACACGCTGGAAGGCGTGGAAGGCATCGTGCCTGAGCTATTTGATCAGCAAGGCAACCACGCGCCCGGGGCCAATGCCGCGCGCGTTTTCAAGCAAATCGACAACGTGTTGATCTTGGCCTGCGGAACCAGCTATTACAGCGGCTGCGCTGCAAAGTATTGGATCGAGAGCATTGCCAAAATTCCATGCAACGTAGAAGTGGCCAGTGAATACCGCTACCGTGATTCAGTGCCTAACCCCAACACATTGGTGGTCACTATTACCCAAAGTGGGGAAACCGCCGACACCCTTGCCGCGCTGCGCCACGCGCAATCTTTGGGCATGCAACACACCCTGACGGTTTGCAACGTGGCCACTAGTGCCATGGTGCGCGAATGCAGCCTGGCCTACGTAACCCGTGCGGGGGTAGAAATTGGCGTGGCATCTACCAAGGCGTTTACCACGCAACTGGCGGGCTTGTTTTTGTTGACGCTGTGCCTAGCACAGGCCAAAGACCGTTTGAGTGACGTAGACGAAGCCCGCCACCTCAAGGCCATGCGCCACCTGCCGGCTGCTTTGCAAGCAGTGCTGGCCTTAGAGCCACAAATCATTGCCTGGGCTGAGGACTTTGCCAAAAAAGAGAATGCGCTATTTTTGGGACGTGGCCTGCATTACCCCATCGCACTTGAGGGTGCGCTCAAGCTCAAAGAAATCACCTACATACACGCCGAAGCCTATGCCGCCGGTGAACTCAAGCATGGCCCATTGGCACTGGTGACGAGTGAAATGCCTGTCGTGGCAGTGGCTCCTAACGACGCGTTGCTAGAAAAGCTGAAAAGCAATTTGCACGAAGTGCGTGCCCGTGGTGGGGTGCTGTATGTGCTTGCCGATGGCGATAGCCGCATCGAAAGTGGCGAGGGCCTGAATGTGATCCACATGCCAGAAAACTACGGCGAACTGTCTCCGTTGCTGCACGTGGTGCCGCTGCAATTGCTGGCCTACCACACGGCATGCGCGCGCGGAACCGATGTAGATAAACCACGCAATCTAGCTAAGAGCGTCACTGTTGAGTAAGGCGGCCTGAAGTTGTACCGCGAAATCTTTGATAGCGCCAAAGAAGCATTTTTTGTCACCGACCTTGAAGGGAACCTGCTGGATGTCAATGCAGAAGCATGTCGGTTGACGAAATACAGCCGAGAGGAAATGCTTAAGCTGCGAAATGTTGATATCGTGGTGCAGACCGAACTAGAACGCATCGCACCTGAATTGGCCTCTGCTGACTCTGGAGTTTCCATTGAAAATCGTTGGCAACTCCTGTGCGCGGACGGATCTAGCGTGCCACTGGACTTGGTAGTCCAACGCCTTTCGGGGGATAAATACCTTGCGATGGGGCGCGATGCTACCGAGCGTGAAAGGTCAATGAAGGAGCTTGCAGCCGCCAGAGATTTAGCACTTGAGGCCAACTTGGCAAAGACTCGTTTTCTAGCCGCGGCGAGCCATGACCTGCGCCAGCCAATTCAAGCGATTGGCTTGTTCCATCACGCGTTGAAAAGAACCGGTTTGACCGAGGAACAGCAGCTTCTTCACGATCTCCTTGGTAAGTCAGCTCGGAATTTGGGAGACTTGCTCAATTCGCTGCTCGATATATCCAAACTTGATGCAGCCGCAGTTGTGCCTAGTTTTGAGGCGGTTGGATTGAAGGCACTGTTCCAGATGCTGGACACTGAGTTCTCGCCCATGGCTAAGGAGAAATCACTTCGTCTGCGTTTTTACTATTCTAAGAACGATGTATTTGTGCTCGCAGATCGTAAATTGTTCAGTAGCCTACTGGCAAACCTGATCAGCAACGCTATCAAATATACGCATAGCGGTAAGGTGCTAGTGTCGGTGCGTCAGCGCAATGGGCAAGCACTGATCCAAGTTTGGGATACCGGCATTGGTATTGCCGTTGAGCATATCAACAATATCTTCAAGGAATACTGTCAGCTTGGTAATCCTGAGCGTGATCGTAACAAGGGTCTTGGTTTGGGCCTTGCAATTGTCAAGAGTCTCGCTCGCCTTATGAACTCTGAAGTTTTCGTGCGGTCAGAGTTGGGACGAGGAAGTGTTTTTGAACTTTGTATTCCATTGACGAAATTGTCTGAAATACTGCAAGAAGCCAAGCCAAGCCGCCCTGTGATCAAGAGCCCAAAAATAAAATACAAGCGCGTAATCTTGGTTGAAGACGATGCTATGGTTTTAACTGGAATTGTGCTGTTGCTGGAGGATCTGGGAATGAAGGTGGAGACATTTTCTACTGCGAGGGCGGCCTTGGAGAGTGACTTGACAAGCGCAGGAAATGTCGATTTCTACCTGTCCGATCTCGGTTTACCCGACCTTAGCGGAATGGATTTACTTCAAGCTTTGCAGCGTCAGCGCGGGCGCCCCATAAAAGCTGCAATACTCACTGGCGATACTTCTCCGCAAAGCATAGGAATGATCAAGTCATCTCAGTGGCCGGTACTGTTTAAGCCAATTGATCCGGACAAGCTATTGCAAGCAATGGAAGATCAGGAAGGGATAAATTGAGTACTCACGCTTTCAGGAGAAGTGTTTTGCCAGACATTGTGTCGAAATTAAATATCGTCAAAAGGGATTCAAAATGAGCACCGTCGGAGGCCCAATGCTAGTGGCAATTGTTGATGATGATCCCTTGATGATTAAATTGGTCAGTTTGATGCTCTCAAATGCCGGCATCCGTTTAGAAACGTTCATGTCGGGCGCTGAACTTTTGCAAAGCTCAGCTTTAAAGAAATTTAATACGATCATTCTTGACCTTTCCATACCGGACGCCGAAGGCTTTCACATCATGGATAAGTTGGTGGTCAAAAACATTACAGCCACCGTTTTGTTGATCAGCGGGCACGACCACGCCATATTAATGGCGGCCAAGGCGTACGGTGAAGGTGTCGGCTTGAATTTGTGTGGCGCACTCCGAAAACCATTTACGCAGCAAAATTTGCTTGCGGCACTGGGCTTACCACCTAGGTCTATCGGCTAGGTGTTTTGGCGAAATCTTCATCGGTGTCTGCATGGCGCTGCGCTATTTCTTTGCAGTCTAGGTGTACCTGTAAAAACGCGTCTGTCACATCGGGGTCAAAGTGGACCCCGCGTCCTTCCTGAATGATGGTCATCGCAACTTCATGGGTGAAGGGTGGTTTGTAGACCCGGCGGCTGATCAGAGCGTCATACACATCAGCAATGGCCATCAGGCGTGCAGAAACAGGAATTGCATCACCGGCCAGTCCTTCGGGGTAGCCGCTCCCGTCCCATTTCTCTTGGTGCGAGTACGCGATTTCCTTAGCGTAACGCAGGAACGGCACGTGCCTGCCGAGCCGGGCTTCAGCACTTTCTATGGCTAGTTTGCCCAACGTGGTGTGGGTCTTCATGATTTCAAACTCCGCCGGGGTCAGCTTGTCAGGTTTGAGCAACACACTATCGGGAATGCCTACTTTTCCAATGTCATGCAGAGGAGCCGACTTGAACAAGAGGTCTACCGTTGCATCATCGAGGTAATGTGAAAACCGCGGGTGCATTTGTAGCTTTTGGGCAAGTAACTTGACGTAGTGCTGCGTGCGAATGATGTGATTCCCGGTCTCGTTATCACGGGTTTCAGCCAGTGAGGCCATGGTCAGAATGGTGACATTCTGAATCTCGCTCACCTCCGCAGTACGTCTCGCAACCTCTTGCTCCAAAAATACGTTTTTGTCCTTGAGAAAGTCTGCCGATGCTTTCAGCGTCAAATTGGCCTTTACACGCGCCAATGCAATTGGCGGACTGATAGGCTTGGTGATGTAGTCCACCGCACCGAGTTCAAACCCCAGTTCTTCGTCGCAGGTGTCGGTTTTGGCGGTGAGAAAGATGACTGGAATGTCACAGGTGAGCGGGTTCGCCTTGAGCTGTCGGCAAACTTCATAGCCATCCATGTCCGGCATCATGATGTCCAGCAAGATCAGGTCAGGTGGCAGTCCAGAACTTGCAATCTTGAGCGCGCGTGCGCCGCTAGAGGCTACTTTAACTTTGTAGTGCGGATGCAGCAGGTCGCTTATAAGCATCAGATTCGCTGCCGTGTCGTCAACCACCATTACGGTGAAATCGCCTTGGCTGCGAAAGGCATCAACCATGTTTAATCTCTCCGATTATGCAAGGGGCCCCGTGATTATTAAGTAACTGCATTGGCCTATTCATTACATGCAGCTTTGCGCTGTCGTCTAAAAATGTGGGGCGAGGATGCCGACGGCGTTCCTCCATCAAGTGACTGTAAGGCATAACTGTGTAGTCAATGACCGACCGGGCTCTTCAAGGGAACGGCAAGCGGCAAATGCACCGTGATGGTGGTGGAGTTCGAAGCGTCGGACGTTTTCATCGAAATATTGCCGCCCTGGGTTATCGCCAACAAGCGTGCTGAGTAAGTACCCAAACCGTTTCCTCCTGACTTAGCAGCCGTCGCGTACTTGTCGAAGAAGGATTCGCGCAACGCCAGGGGTACGACCCCTTTGTTGTGGACCGAAATTATGAGATCGGACAGGTGATTGACCTTCAACACGACACTGGAGCGGGGCGGTGCTGCATCTGCGGCGTTGCGCAGCAAGTTGGAAAACAGGCTGTAACACAGCAAGTCATCGCCCATGCACACCGTGCCGGAAAACGAATCAACGGGCACCCCTTGGATTTGCCGTTCAAGCGTGATCTGATGATGTTCCCATCGCACAGCCATTTCAAGAAGAATTCGCTCCACAATGCCCCCGACATTTATCTTGCGCGGGTAAAACTCGAATTCACCTCGCTCCATTTTGAACAGGTCCAGGGATAGATTGACCATGTTCAGTACGTTGTAGGCGGATTGTTCGATGTCGTACAACAGGTCCTTGTGGGGCTGCTGAACAGTGTTATCGGACAGCAGGTTTGCTGTGAATCCAATAATCCCGGCCAGCGGATTGCGCAGATCGTGGCGTGAGATACGTTCGACATCCTCGCGCAAGCGCAAGTTGTCTTCTAGCGCGGCGTTTTTTTCAATCAGTTCAATGCGGTTGCGCTTGAGCTCGGCAATACTGCACTGCAGTCTAAGATGTGTCTCCATGCGTGCCCTGAGGATGGAGGGATCGGCAGGCTTAGAGACGTAGTCTGCTGCGCCGAGCGAAAACCCCTTTGTTACATCAGTTGACTGCCCCATTGCCGTCAGGAAGATCACGGATACCTCCGCTGTTGCTGGGTTTGACTTAATGCGCCGACACACCTCGAAACCGTCCATGTCGGGCATCATGACGTCCAGTAGAACCAGGTCCGGGATCTTGCCTGACTCTATGATTTTCAGGGCTCGAGCACCGCTGTTGGCAACCATCAGCTGGTAATCGTGTCCGAGCATATCCATCAAGATGTTCAGATTGTCTGGCACATCGTCAACCGCCAAAATCGTTGCTCGTCGGCGGCCACCTGTTACATCGGGTGCGGCGATGGTTTGTGACGCTGCTTCGGGTTTCGTTATGGATCCGGGTAAGACTATGCGCGTGCTGGCGTGGGCGTGTGGACTAGGCTTCTTAAAGGCTCGCCGTAGTTTTGCTTCAAGTGCCGCGAGGTCAAAAGGCTTTACCAGATACTCTGACACGCCAGCCTCAAATGCGCTGCGAATTTGCTCTCGGTCCGTTTCGACGGTGACCATGATGACGGGGATGAACCGGAGTCGCTCATTGGCACGGATCTGACGTAACAACTCCAGCCCATTCATCACCGGCATATTCCAATCCGTGAGGACTGCGTCAAAGCTGCGTTCGCCAAGAGCGTTTAAGGCATCAGCGCCATGCAATGCTGTATGGATATCAGAAAAACCAAGTTGCCGAAGGCTGTTGCCCAGAAGGCGACGCATACCTTCCATATCGTCCACTATCAAAAATGACGCGTTTAGGTCCATTTTTTTTGGCTCATAGATCGTAAAAAAAGCCTATCAAGTGCTGCTTACCCACACTGCAGGCACATGGATTTGATGGATCGATGCGAACTGTGACTGCCGCTAGCAACATGATTTCAGCAATTTTTGTAGGTTAAAGTTGCATTGGTGGTTCAGCGCACAGAATCAAAGCAGTAAAGGCTATATGGAAAATACCGCGAATGGCAGCAATTGTCCGACTCTGCCACAGAATGTGTCGCCAGAGCAACAGGCGCAACGAAAATTCGACCTCGCTCTGGCCCGGACATCCTACAACTATATGCGGACCTATATTGAGCCTTTGCCGCTGTCGGCGGATGTTCCTGAAGGGGAAAACTTCTCTATTGAATACGATGCAAAAGTCATCGCCACATTTTTGCCACTGGCAGAGAATTTTAAAAATGTGGTGATTGATTTGCTGGAGAGGGAGTTAAAAGACGATCTGCCTGGGGAAGTTTTCACCAGCGTTGAAGAGAGCTACGAAAAACTGGCTCAGGAATTGAGCCTCAACATCTACAAAGATATCGAAAACCTCAAAGACTTCACGCTGGCATTGGGTGATTTGCCGCAGAAGATCAGGCAGGCTGTCGACGGCCTTGTTCAGTTGCCCAAAGATCTGGAGAAAATGTTCACCGGTCTTGAGCAGGTTTTTGAAGAATTTATGAAGTCCGGCGTAACGGCATTTCTGAAGTCAACCATGATCGACATGCTCCGGGATCACAAAGACGGTAAGTATCTACGCGCCCGAACGATTGACGACTACGCAAACCTATTTGGCGTGTTGCCCAAGCCCACCGTTTTGACGCTGGAAAAGAAGCAGTGGATGCCGGAAGAGGGAGATGTCTGGGAACATGATTGGTTTTTTGGTTACCTGCAAATTGCGGGGTTCAATACAACGAATCTACAAGGTGTGAAAGCACGGCTCGGGACGAGTGCGCAAGCTCTGTTGTTGTCTGATCTGCTGAAAAAAATACCGGTGACGGACGCAATGTTTCAGTCTGTTATTGCGCGCAACGACATAACGTTGCAAGAGGCGGCAGAGCAAAACCGGTTGTTTGTCTGTGACTACGTTCAGTTTGATGGGGCCGAGGGTGGTGTAGTTCACGGCGATCAGCGCTACCTGCCCGCCCCTATTGCATTGTTTTACTGGAATCCGACTCCGCCCACTGGGTTTCCCCCTGGTAAAGGGGCATTGCAGCCGATTGCCATTCAGCTTGGGCAAGCATTTGATGCGGAGTCCACCCCGGTTTTCACGCCCAATAACTGCTCCAACGCCGACGATGCCAACGGCCTCAAATGGAAAATTGCGAAATTCATCATCAACTCCGTTTGTGCCGTGCAGCATGAATCCGTGGCTCACCTCGGCGCCTGCCATCTCACTGTTGAGCCGGTGGTCGTTGCTAGCCATCGCCGGCTGCCCATTCAGCATCCTCTGATGAAGCTGCTGCTCCCGCATTTCCGATTCACGATTGAGATCAACGACGCTGCACTACACAGTCTGATTGTCCCTGGCGGTGTGGTTGCTACTGTCATTGGGCCAACAATCGAGTCAACCGCTCAGCTACTCGTTAAAGCGAATGCCGCCTGGCGTTGGGATGAACACAACCCGGACCATCTGTTCAATTTGCGTGGTGTTGATGGTGATGCACTGCCTGAATTTCCGTTCAGGGACGACACCTTGCTACTTTGGAATGCAATCAAGAAATTTGTCGGCAGCTACGTGGAGACTTACTATCCCAGCGACCAGTCCGTGGCAGACGATTACGAAGTGCAGGGCTGGATCAACGAGCTGGTGTCGCCCCTTTACGCAGGGTTCAAGGGATTGAACGGGCTCACGGCGACTGGTAATGCCGATGCACCTTTTCGACTTGACAGCAGAGATTATCTGATTGAGTTGGTCTCGCACATCATCTACATCGCCGGCCCTCAACACGCATCCGTCAATTACGCGCAGTTTCCGCTGATGACCTATTCGCCTGCTGTCTCTGGAACCATCTACCATGCTCCTCCGCAAAAAAGTACCGTAATAGGTTCGGCCGAAGATTGCATGAAGTGGTACCCGCCTCTTGACATAGCGCTCTACATCGTATCCTTCGGATATTTACTGTCTGGTATCCAGTTTGATACCTTTGGCCAATACAGTTCGAACCCGCGTATTCCCTATTTCACTGATCCCAAAATCTCAGAATTGGCGCTGGATTTTCAGGAGAATCTCGCTGAGATCGAGAAGACCATACGTCAGCGCAATCGATGCAGGCCCATGGCCTATCAATGCCAGTTGCCGTCGATGATTCCAAACAGTATTAGTATTTAAGTTGCCCATTTGCCCCGGGGATCACCGATCCAGGCGGGCTGTCAGTATTCAACAGTTGACGAATGGAAATCGGATGCAGCAAATAGTCCCTGGATATCGGATTCAAGCCACCGTACATCAGTCACACAAAGCAAGTATTTACCGGGCCGTGCGAGAGGTCGACCAGCACAGGGTTGTGTTGAAGACGCTGAGAACGCCACATCCGACCCGGGGGGACATTGCCCAGCTTCAGCATGAATTTCAATTGGCCAGACGGTTGATCGATGTGCCAGGAGTCATTCGCGTCGAGGGCTTTGAGCGCTTCGGCCACAGTGTCGTATTGGTCATGGAAGATGTTGCCGGAGTTAACTTGGCGTCTTATCTCGGGGAATGCCGGGCTGCTGCCAAGAGCCCATTTTCCATCGACAGCTTCTTCAAGCTTGCGACGGATATTGTTCAAGTTTTGCAGGGTATTCATCACGCACATGTCATTCACAAAGACATCAATCCGCGCAATATTCTTTGGGATGAGAGTACGGGTACCACGCGAATCATCGACTTCGGCATTGCCACAGAACTTTCTCGTGAACGCCAAGACGTTAGCACAGCCAACCTGCTGGAGGGGTCGCTGGTTTATATCGCTCCTGAGCAGACCGGACGTATCAATCGACTGATTGATTACCGTACTGACTACTATTCTCTCGGTGTCACCTTTTATGAACTTGTAACCGGTGGCTATCCTCCATTCACAGCGGAGGACACCATGGGCTGGGTTTACAGCCACATTGCCAAAATTCCACCTTCCCCCCGCAGCATCAACCCGGCTATCCCAGAAATGCTGGCAAAGGTCATCCTTAAATTGTTGGCCAAAACTCCGGAGGATCGTTACCAGAGTTCGCAAGGCCTATTGGACGACTTGCGTACATGCCAGGATCAGTGGGTCGCCAAGCGCGTCATTGAAATTTTTTCACTGGGAAGATCTGATATTTCTGAAAAATTTCAGATCCCGCAAATACTGTACGGTCGCGAGGTTGAGACCCAAGCGCTACTGGCGGGCTTTGCCGCTGTTACCCGAGGCAAAACTGAATTGATTTGCGTGACCGGAATTTCCGGCGTAGGCAAAACATCGCTGGTTCACGAGGTCAAAAAACCCATAGTCCAAAGCAAAGGCTACTTCATCGAGGGAAAGTTCGATCAATTTGAACGCGACGTACCCTATCGTGCGGTGACGCAGGCATTTCAAGGCCTGATTCGACAAATTCTGAGCGAGTCAGCTGGTCGCTTGAGTTACTGGCAAAGCTGCCTGCAGGAGGCACTCGGCCCCAATGCGCAACTCATTCTCGATGTACTCCCTGAGATGGCCGACGTTATTGGAGTTCAAGCACTGCCTCAGGAGATGAATCCCGAGGAAACGAAAAATCGCTTCTTATTGACTTTTCGTCGCCTGATTGGCGTGTTCGCGACAGCAGACCACCCGCTGGTTATTTTTCTGGATGATCTTCAGTGGAGCGACACAGCCACGCTAAATCTGGTTGAAAGTCTGGTCACATCTAGTAAGGTTGGGTATCTCTACCTCATCGCCGGTTATCGAAGCAATGAAGTAAGTGACGGCCATCCCATGGCACTCACCCTGGCTGCGATCAGAAAGAGCAGGGCAGTCGCCGAACTCAATCTGCTACCGCTGACCAGGGAGACCGTACCATTGATTGTTGCAGGCACCGTTCATCGCCATGTTGAGGCTGTTCGCGAACTTTCTGCATCCGTTTTCCAAAAAACGCAGGGAAACCCGTTCTTTGTGCATGAATTGTTACGCAAACTGTATCTAGAAGGTTGCATCGAAATCTCACCGGCCTCTGGCGGATGGGTCTGGGACCTGGCGCGAATCGACGCTGTGGACATAAGCCCCAACGTGGCGGACTTCATGGTATCCCGGCTCAAACAACTTCCGATTGAATCGCAAAACGTGTTGCAGATCGCGGCCTGCGTTGGCAGTCAGTTCGATTTGCGAACGTTGGCGCGCGTCATGGACGTGTCCTTCTTGTCAGCGGTCAAGGCCTTGTGGCCTGCCGTTCGCGACGAAATTATTGTTCCCTTAAGCGATCAATACCGTTTGGCGCAGGCCATGAGCCAAGAAGGCAGTGTTTGGGATGAACCAGGCGATGCCAATGGTTTTGATGTTCTTTGCCAGTTCAAACATGACCGTATCCAGCAGGCCGCCTACGCACTCATTGCCGACGACCATAAAGACCGGGTTCATCTCGGGATCGGAAGGTTGCTACTGAAAAGCTCATCGGCGCTGAATCAGGCAAGTCATGTTATGGATACTGTGCGGCACCTCAACTATGCCAAGCACTTGATTGAGGACCCTGCCGAAAGGATGGTGCTGGCCCGAATGAATCTAGCTGCCGGCGAAAAGGCCAAGGCGTCTACGGCATATCGACCGGCGTTTGAATACCTCAATATTGGTGCGTCTTTGCTCACAGACGATTCGTGGGTTAGAGATTATGAGTTGGCTTTTTCGATGGCCCGCGAGTTTTTGGAGTGCTCATATTTATGTGGCGACTTCGAAGCTGCCGAAGCGCAATACGAGACGCTGCTGCGACGTGCCCGGACAAATCTGGACAAGGCAAAAATATTCCAAATGCGCCTGCGCCAGTATGTGGTCATGGACAAACTCTCTGAAGCGATTCAAGTCGGCGTACAGGCATTGGCCATTCTTGGCGTCGCAATTGATAAAAAACCCTCGCTATTTGCGGTCATACGCGAGGCATTGGCTACCAAATGGAATGTCGGCAGGCGGCCGGTTGCGAGCCTGATTGACCTGCCTGAAATGACGCGACCGGACATTCGATTGGCCGTCACGATTCTGACGGAAATCTCTCCAGCAGCCTATCAAAACGCCAATGCCAATCTGTTCGCGATTGCAGCCATGCGCCAGGTCAATCTGTCACTGGCTCACGGAAATTGCCCAGATTCCGCTTTTGCCTACGCTTGTTATGGAATTATTCTCAACGGCATATTCAAAGACTTCAAGACCGGCAACGCGTTTGGCCAACTCGGCGTAAAGCTTAATGAGGTTCAGGGTGACCTGGCCGCTAGATGCCGGGCGATCTGGGTCTATACAACCTTCACCCATGTCTGGAACCACCACTGGCGAACGCTAACACCGTACTTTAAACGTGCGATTGAAGCGGGGTTTCAGTCCGGAGACTTGTTCTATCTGGGGTACGCCGGCACCTTCATGACGCAATGGGAAACCCATGTCAACCTGCCCAGTGCAATTGAAGAAGCGCAAAAATATCTCATCATCATTGCCGAGACCAAGAATCAGAATGCGTTGAATTTTTCCAAGGTACAACAGCAATTTCGGAAAAATTTGTGCGGCCAGACCTACGGACGACTGTCATTGAACGACGCTGAATTCGATGAAGTGTCTTGCTTGGCCGAGATGCGGGAAGGCCAGGCGCTCAATGCCTTGGCTATCTATTACCTGAGCAAGCTGGTCATTCATTTTGAATATGGCGACTATTCGACGGCCCTTAAATATGTTCGCAAAATCGACGGTGCGCAACTCATGAAGGCGCTGGTTAGTTCATCCTGGACCGCAGACTTTTGCCTCTATGCCTTCCTGACCACGGCGGCTCTTTATGGCAAATGCATGCCTGTCGACCGGAGAAAGTTCTACAAACGTCTACAGAAAGAACGCAGGGCAATGCGGCGCTGGGCTGCCCATTGCCCGGAAAATTTCCGTCATCTTGATCTGTTGATGCAGGCAGAGCTCAAGCGGCTAAGCGCAGACGTTGAGCAGGCAAGCAATTATTATGAGCGTGCTGTCGAGGCTGCAACTGCCAGCGGATATCTAAGCCACGAGGCACTGATCAACGAGCGCATGGGAAGGTTTAATCTTGAACAGAATAGGCCCAAGGTCGCGGGGTTCTATCTGACCGAAGCAAGATATCTGTATGCCCGCTGGGGTGCGAATGGCAAGGTTAATTACCTGGAAGAAAACTTTCCTCAACTGCTCGGCAGGCAAGCGTCTATCGGCACAGGGCGCACTAAAACCACGATACAGGCCATCAACACAACGGTCAGCCAGGCCGATTCAAGCGGACTCTCTCTGGATCTGATTACTATTTCCAAGGCCGCGCAAACGCTTTCCAGTGAAATCGTTGCCCGCGAGTTGTTCGTCAAACTGATGCGCATACTCCGCGAAAACGCTGGGTCTAACAAGGAAGTGCTGTTGCTGGTGGGAGCGTCTTCGAGCTCCCTGTTAATCGAGGCGCGGCGGGACGAGGATCAACCGGAGGAAATCATGGCATCGAGCCCACTCGATGCGAGCCAGGGCCTTGCAAAAAGCGTTATTTACTATGTTGCGCGGACGCTTGACGACATCGTTTTGGGTAACGCTGCGGTCAATGGCGGGTTTACGCAAGATCCTTATATTCAGTCATCACGGGCCAAGTCCGTGATGTGTGTGCCCTTGTTAATTGCGGGAACGCTACGAGGTGTGCTCTACCTGGAAAACAGCCTCGCTAGTGATGTGTTTACTCCGGGGCGGCTAGAGACCATGCGGGTGCTGGCATCACAAGCAGCCATCTCGATTGAAAATGCGAATCTATACGCCAATCTTGAGAGCACGGTAGAGGTTCGGACGCAGCAACTTAGTGGTGCGTTGAGTGAGCTGGAAGAGCAACACACACAGTTGAAAACAGCGCAGTCGCAACTGATAGTCGCACGCGCGACTGCGGAAGCCGCCAACCAACACAAGAGTTTGTTTTTGGCCAATATGAGCCACGAAATTCGCACACCGATGAACGCAGTCATAGGCATGAGTCACCTGGCTCTTAAAACCGATCTGTCCTCTCGCCAACGCGATTACGTGCAAAAAATTCAGAACGCCGGTCATCACCTGCTGGGCATTGTCAATGATGTGCTCGATATCTCCAAGATTGAGGCCGGCATGTTGAAGCTCGAACATATCGACTTCTTCATCCAAAACGTGATTGACGATGTGCACACGTTTATTGCCGACAAAGCGCAAGAAAAAGGGCTGCAACTGGCATTTGATGTGATGCCCAACACACCCGTGATGCTCACTGGAGACCCATTGCGACTGAAGCAGATCCTGATTAACTTTGCCAACAATGCCATCAAGTTCACTGACAAGGGCACGGTTGCCATTTCTGTGGAGGTGATCGAGCGCAGCGACAATAAAGTGCTTTTGCGGTCTGCTGTAAGGGACACGGGTATAGGGCTTACGTCTGAGCAAATCGGCAGACTGTTTCAGAGCTTTCAACAAGCCGATAACTCGACGACTCGCAAATACGGTGGCACGGGCCTGGGACTGGCCATATCCAAACAACTGGCGGAACGAATGGGCGGGGAAGTTGGCGTGGAAAGTGCCGTGGACGTGGGCTCAACTTTCTGGTTTACAGCCCAGCTGGGGATTGCTATTGCACCGGAAAGTGCGACTGGCAATCATGCAAAAAACGTAGCAATGGACATAAAGACTCTGCAAACTTCCGGCTTGTTGCAGGGCTTGCGGGTGCTGCTTGCAGAAGATAATCCGATTAATCAACAAGTGGCGACCGAGCTGTTGCATGAAGTCGGTGTCGTTGTTGATGTGGCCGATAACGGACTGATCGCACTGCAGAAGTGTCAAGCGCAATCCGGTGAACCATCCTTTGATGTCATTTTCATGGATATGCAGATGCCGGTTATGGATGGATTGGCCGCCACGCTGGCGATCAAGGCATTGCCAGGTTGGGGCTCTATTCCCATTATTGCAATGACTGCCAATGCCATGGATGCTGATCGCCAGCGTTGTGTGGACGCAGGCATGGTCGATTTTGTGGCAAAACCGGTCGAACCAGAGCAGCTCTGTAAAACCATACTTCGATGGGTGGCGCGTGACATTTCAAGTGTGCTTGCTGTTGTACCGTCAGCTCCCATTGATCTCGACCACGGGATAAAGCCACCAACCCTCACCATTGAGGGCTTGGACGTGCAAAGTGGCATGCGCCGCGTCATGAACCAGCAGGATCGGTACAAAGCTTTGTTGCACAATTTTGCACAAGAGCAGGCCGGTGCATTGCCCCGTATTCATTCGGCGGTGGCCGCGAACGACCTAAAAACAGCCGAGCGAATTGCCCACACGCTCAAAGGGCTTGCCGGTACGATAGGTGCCCACCATCTGGTCGAACTTGCCGAAGCGACAGAGGTCGCGCTTCACATGGAGCAGTTGCCGATCGACACTGGCGCGTTGGAAGTTGCTTTAAACACCCAGATCGTAGCTATTAAAGCCGCGTTGCCAAGCGTTACCAACGCACCAGCGCAGCTTGCAAACTCTGACACTGTCGATGTTTCGGCCCTATTGCAGAGTCTGCGTAACTTTTTGCAGGACGATGACCCCCATGCTTGGAGACTGTTTGAGCAAAATGAAGCATTAATGGCGGATTTGCTACAAGGTCGTTTCACGGCATTCAAAGTTGCCATAAGTGGTTTTGCCATGGATGAGGCGCTGGCACTATTGGATAGTGACGCTGAGTGACCGCCAGGAGGAAGCTGCCTGTTGAATCGCGTCAATCATCCATCAATCAGCACAGGGTCCCACGCAAATACAGTCTGCTGCTGGTTGCCTAGCTTTTCAATGCCCAAGGTGATCACGTCACCGGGTTTTAGATACTGAGGCTCTGGCTTCCTGCCCATGCCAACTCCCGGTGGTGTGCCTGTAGTAATAAGGTCGCCTGGCTCAAGGGTCATATAGCGGCTCAGATAGCTCACCAACTCGGCCACTTTAAAAATCATGGTGCGCGTGTTGCCTGTTTGTTGGCGTTGCCCATTGATATTTAGCCACATTGCCAAGTTGTGGGGATCGCCCACTTCGTCTGCACTGACCAGCCATGGGCCAATCGGACCAAAGGTGTCGCACCCTTTACCCTTGTCCCAGGTGCCGCCGCGCTCTAGCTGGTATTCGCGTTCGGAAATATCATTGACGGTGCAATAACCAGCTACATGCTGCAGGGCCTCAGATTCACTGACGTAGCGACAGCGGGTACCAATCACCACGCCGAGTTCGATCTCCCAATCACTTTTGACAGAGCCTTGGGGCAGCACCACTGCGTGGTTGCAGCCCACCGCGCAGTCCACTGTCTTTGTAAAAACAATGGGCTCTTTGGGAATTGCCATGTTGGCCTCAGCGGCGTGGTCAGCGTAGTTCAACCCAATCGCGATAAATTTGCGCATACCCGTCCATGGCACCGCCAGGCGACCCAATGTGACGATGGGTAGCGTGGTGGCATCGATTTGGGCCAGCGCCGTCATACCCGCTGGGGAGAGCGTGGCGGGGCCAATATCTGGCAGAACGGCGCTTAGGTCACGCACGGTGCCGTCGGTGTGTAGTAGCGCGGGTTTTTCTTGGCCTTTTGGGCCGTGGCGAAGAAGTTTCATGGGCGGCTTAGATTGAGTTGGTGGGCGTAGTGTTATGCAGGCATCGGTTATGGTAAGTGCCAATTTGAATTATGAAAGCTACGATGCAAGCCTTGCTAGACGCCATTGCGGCCTTTGCCCTGCCGGCCAGTGCGACCCTAGACGCCCAGCGCATATTCCATGGACGTGGTGGCCGGTACCCGGGCTGCGAGCACCTGGCTTTTGACATGTTCCCACCAGTGGGTGTGCTGACGAGTTTTCAGCCGCTGGGGGACGATGCGCTGGCCGCTGTGCACGCCACGCTGGCTGCGCGATGGGAGCAAATCATGCCGGGGCAGCCCCTGAATTGGGTGTACCAATGCCGTGGCGATGGGCCAACCGAATCGCGGCTGATGGCCGGTAGCGTGCCCAATCCGCACGAGGTAACCGAAGACGGCGCGCGTTACCGCGTGCAAGTGCTGACCGGGCAAAACCATGGCCTGTTTCTTGATATGGCCGAAGGGCGGCGCTGGGTGCGTGCCCATGTGGCGGCGCACCCACGTGCCAAGGTGCTCAATCTGTTTGCCTATACCTGTGCGTTTTCTGTGGCGGCGCTGCAGGCGGGCGCGCGCCAAGTGGTCAATGTGGACATGGGCCACGGCGTGATGAAGATCGGGCAGCAAAACCACCAGCTCAACGGCCTGACCGCCGGGGCCAGTTTTTTGCCCCACGATATTTTTAAAACCTGGGGCAAGATCACCCGCGGTGGCCCCTACGACGTGGTTATTGTGGATCCGCCCAGCTACCAAAAGGGCAGCTTCATCGCCACCAAAGACTACGCGCGCCTCATGCGCCGCCTGCCCGACTTGCTGGCCCGTGGCGGCCATGCGTTGTTATGCCTGAATGCGCCCGAGTTGGGCCTGGATTTTCTGCAAGACCAAATGCAAGCCCTGGCCCCAGAGCTGGCGTTTGTGCAGCGTGTAGCCAACCCGAAGGTGTTTGACGATGTGTCGGACCAGCGTTCGCTCAAGGTACTACTCTACAAAGCCACCTTTTAGAGCCAAATGAGCCGCTATCCCCCGTCAGCTATGCGTAAGAAGCTATTAAAAATGTAGCATTTTGGGCTCTGCGTTGCCGCTCTGGGTGGCGTCTGCGGGGGGGCGTATCAGGTCAACAAGTCGGCCAGCGTTCGGGCGATGACCTTGGTGGCGCGGCGCAGGTCTTCCAGGGCTATGTGCTCATCAGCGCGCTTGGCATTGCTTTCCAGCACCGTGCGCGGGCCACAGCCATACAGTACAGCCGGAATGCCTTGCTCGCAGAACAGACGTGCGTCGGTGTAAAGCGGAGTGCCCGAGGCTTCAATGGGCTCGCCAAACACGGCGGTGGCATGCGTGGTGAGCGCTTGCACCAAGGGCAGGTTGCCTGCCAAGGGCGTGAGTGCGTTGGCCAGCAAAATACGCTTGATCTCGATGCTAATGCCTGTGCTGTCCGCAACCGCATCTTGCATCACTTGGCGCAGGGTGGCATCCACTTCAGCAGGGTTTTCCTCAGGAATCATGCGGCGGTCCAGCTTGAGCACCACTTTGCCGGGGATGACGTTGGTGTTGGTGCCGCCCTGAATCAGACCCACATTCAGGTAGGGGTGGG